>JBAXLL010000341.1:0-2237 GCA_037134835.1 Verrucomicrobiota bacterium | reverse complement strand
CTGCGCCAGCTCCGCGCCCGTGCCTTGGAGCCGCGCCTGCGCCAAATAGAACTTGCTCTTGCCGGGGCGCATGCGGACAGTGGGGCTGACCCAAACTTACTTCTAAAACAACGCACCGAAATCCAACGACAGCTGCGCGCGCCCATTGGGCTGCACGCCGCTGGCTGACTATTCCCCGCCCGCCTCCCTTATGCCGCGCAAAGACGCCAAGCCTGCTGCCAAATCCTCCTCTGCTTCTTCCGCCCACGCCTCGGCCGTGGAGGATGCCCTCGCCAAGGTTTCGCCCGCGCCCGCCGGCGGTGCGCCGGAGCTGGCCGGCGGGGTCAACGAGCGCATCCGCGGCCTGATCCGCCTCTCAAAGGAACAGGGCTACCTCACCTGGGACGACATCAACGAGGCGCTGCCCGAGTCCGTCGAAAACCAGGACGAGCTGGACAACGTCATCTCTATTTTACAGAACCTCGAGATTGAGATTCTCGAGCCCGATCAGGTCGAGGACTACAAGCAAAAGCAGGAGGAGGCTGAGGAGGAGGAGTCGCGCACCACGAGCAATGACATTCTGGATGACCCGGTGCGGATGTATCTCAAGCAGATGGGCCAGGTGCCGCTGCTCACGCGGGAGCAGGAGGTGGAGATTTCCAAGCGCATTGAGAATGCCGAGCTTAAGGCCCAGACCGCCCTCTTCGATGCCGCCATCATCGGTCAGTATGTCGGCACGCTCGGCGCCAAGCTGCTCACCCGCGAGGACCGTTTCGACCGCCTCGTCATTGACAAAAAAATCGAGAGCCGCGACGCCTACTTCAAGGGCCTGCCCAAGCTCGTGGAAAACACACAAAGGGCCGAAGGCACGGTGGCCGAATCGTGGGCTGAGCTGCAAAAGGCCCGTACCGACGCCGAGCGCAAAAAGGTGGGGGCCAAGCACCGCAAACGGGAGAACGTCCTTCGTTCTTTCCTCCCCAAGTTTCACTTCAAGATCAAGATTTACGAGGAATGGCTGGAGCAGATGCAGCCCGCGCTGGCTGAGATCGAGCGACTGCACTTGCAGTTGGAGCGGGTCAAACACCCCAGGACCAAGCGCGACACCGCCATTGATACGCGCGCCGTCAATGCCCGCCTCCGTCAGCTTGAGGCCGTGCACCGCGTCGCCCCCGCACAGCTGCTAGAGATTGTCGCCCGGGGCAATGTCCACATCCGCGAGGCGCACAAGGCCAAGACCGAGATGGTCGAGGCCAACCTCCGTCTCGTCATCTCCATTGCGAAGAAATACACGAACCGCGGCCTCTCGTTCCTCGATCTCATCCAGGAGGGCAACATGGGCCTGATGAAGGCGGTGGAAAAATTTGAATATCGCCGCGGCTACAAGTTCTCCACGTATGCCACCTGGTGGATCCGCCAGGCCATCACCCGCTCCATTGCTGACCAGGCGCGCACGATCCGCATCCCGGTCCACATGATCGAGACGCTGAACAAGGTCATGCAGGTGCAGAAGCAGCTGCTGCAGGAGCTGGGTCACGAACCCACGCCGGAGGAGGTCGCCGACGAGATGCGCCTGCCCGTCGAGCGCGTGCAGCAGATCATGAAGATGGCCCAGCAACCCATCTCGCTCCAGTCGCCCGTCGGCGACGGCGACGACACGAGCTTCGGCGACTTCATCGAGGACAAGTCCGCCGAGAACCCCTACGACATGACGGCGTACTCCCTCCTGCGGGAGAAGATCATTGACGTGCTCGACTCGCTCACCGAGCGCGAGCGCCGCGTGCTCTCGCTGCGCTTTGGCCTCGTGGACGGTTACAGCCGCACGCTGGAGGAAGTCGGCAAGCAGTTCAAGGTCACCCGCGAGCGCATCCGCCAGATCGAGGCCAAGGCCCTGCGGAAGATGCGCCACCCCACGCGCATCCGCCAGCTCCACGGCTTCTTCAATGCCGAGCAGTTCGACAACGCCCAAAACCTCATCAAGCAGATGCAGTCGCGCCGTCAGGGCGGCACCACGCCGCCCTTTCCGCCGCCCAAGGTCTGAGACGCTGTCTGCCCATGCGCCGCGCGTTTCTGATTCTGCCCTGTCTCGCGTTGGCCGCCTGTTTGCATCAGCCTGCCAGATCGGTGCGGCCTGTCACCGGGCAAGCTAACGTCTCACCCACGGCATCGGTCGCGGCTCCGGTGACGGCCGGGACAAAAACGGCGTCGGGACCGCAGCCAGGGCCGGCCCCCGCGGCCCCGGCCACCCCGGCCGCGATGGT
>JBAXLL010000340.1:0-2238 GCA_037134835.1 Verrucomicrobiota bacterium | reverse complement strand
GTCTTGTAGGGCCGCAGACTTGCTGCGCCCTCAACCGACCATTGCCGGAAGGGCGCAGCAAGACTGCGCCCCTACGCCAACACTCCCCCTCGCTCGCGTGGTCGCACGCACCCCGTGGCGTGACGGCGTCTACGACATCGCCTACGATGTCCGCGTGGACACGGCCTTCCGCCAACGCGCCCGCCACCATGCCACCACGGCGGCGACGGTTGCCGCGTTATGCGCCGCCGCGCGCGGGCCGGTCGCGGTGTTTTTCCCCAGCTACGCCTACGCCGAGGCCATCCAGCGCGAGTTGGAAAATGCCCACCCCGCGCTGCGCGCCATCCGCCAGCCCAAGCTCGCCGACCTCGCGGCGCAGACCGCGTGGGTCGAGGAGTCGCTGGCGTTGGCGGACGCGCTGTTTCTGGTGCTGGGCAGCAGCTTTGCCGAGGGCATTGACCTGCTCGGCGGGCGCGTCACGCATGCGATGGTCGTCGGTCCCGCCCTGCCGGAAGTCAACGCCGTGCAGGCCGCCCGCCTGGCCACGCTGGAGCGGGCCGGGCTGACGCGCGAAGCGGCGTTTGCGCGGACCTATCAGGTGCCGGGAATGCAGCGGGTGAATCAGGCGCTGGGCCGTCTGGTGCGCGCGCCCGGCAAGCGGGCAAAAGTGCTGCTGCACTGTCGCCGTTTCATCGAACCGGCCTACGCGCGTCTGCTCGACCACGACTATCAGTTCGGCGCGACGATTGCGACGGACAAGGAACTGGCGGCGTGGCTGGGCAACTGAGCCGGCGGTTCGAGCAGTGCCTTCACTTCGGCGACGCGGCGAAGTCGAGCGGGAGATAAATTTCCTCGTTGCTAACACGGGCACCCGGGGCATCCGGGTCGAGACCTTTGGGATTGAAATTATGAAGCCCCACCGACCACACGGCGCGGGACTCGCGTGAATAACGGATGGGCTGACCGTCAATGTAGTCGCGCGGCACGGCGGGCAGATAATCGGGCACCAGCACGTCGAGCGTGGCTGGCAGCTCGCCATGCTCGCGATGCCAGAGCACGAGCGCAAGAAAAGCCTCGTGGGCGGAGGTGGAGGACTGCTCTTTGAGCCGTGCTCTGAGCAAAGCTTCCCACGTTGGCGTGACGATGGCGAGAAGGCTGCGCCCTAAAATGTTGTTGGGCGAAAATATGTTGATATCCCGATGGTCAAAAATGGCCTGATATTCGGCAGGCTGTAAATTACCCTGTGCGCTGATCTCACGGTCAATCGCACCGAGGTTTTTACGGAGGTATGCGAGGTAGATTCGCCGGGTTGCATTTGGCTTGAGCAAAAGCGGAATACGCCCAGCAACACGCATAGCCGTGGGCAGAGGCATATCAGTTCCCAGCGATTGTCCTGTTTCGATTACTTCCAATGTCCAGTTGAGCAGCCGAAGCTCGCTGCGCATCGAATAGGCGAGGGCATTCGCTTGGGATCGGGTTGCCTCTATCTGATGCATGGCATCCCTTAAAACAGCATTGGATGCCTTGAATCCCATCGTGATACTTCGCAGTGAATTCAGGGTCAGGCTTCGATTGCTAGTGGCAGTGAGATAGTGGATGAGAGTTCCATGGCTTTGTTGGAGACGCTGGGCAATTTGCAGCTCGGTGAGCAGGGACTCGATTGCCGCATCGGGCCTGCCGTCCTGAGCCAGAACCCGTGCGCGGATTTGCGCGATCCTAGCGATATTCTGAATGGAACCGAGATTCGGAATAAAGCTGTCGAGGCCAGTCCCAAAAGGAGCCTGTCCTTGCAGTGTGTGCGCGGCTTGTTCCCAGAGCGGCCAGATTGCGTCGGTGCCGTCGAGCCATTGCCGGGCTAGCGCGGCATCCCAATTTTTCCCTTTCATCATGTCTCTGAATTGATCCTCGTTGGCCTTGAAAAAATCGGACTTCAGCAGCGCGGCGGCCTTGACGATGAACGCGTAGGCGTTTTGGTCGTCGGGGAGCTTGAGCGGCTCGAAGACGAAGTCGCTCACATCGGGCGGGGGCTCGTCGGGCGAAAGGAACAGCCAGAGGACGCCGGCCAGCAATAAAAGCCCGAAGACGGTAAAAATCTTTTTCCAAAAACTCCAGCGGCGCTTGGGGCGAGGCAGGGTAGGCTGGGCTTCCATACGAGGAGATTTTGCCGAAACGGCCTGGGCGTCCATGCCGAAATGGGAGCGCGACCGCCCCCGGTCGCTCCGAAAATGAAGCCGCGACACCCTTGTCGCAGTGGGAGCG
>JBAXLL010000339.1:0-2243 GCA_037134835.1 Verrucomicrobiota bacterium | reverse complement strand
GAATCGCCCTCATGCCCGGAGCTCATTGCAAGCGGCCTGACACGCTCATGGACGCCCCCGGCGCGGGTGCGGCCGGCGGCACCGCGTTTGGCCTGCTCAGCGCCGCCGGCGCGCAGCTGGTGCCCGGCAGCGCCCTCGTCGCCGCCTGGCTCGACCTCGACGCCCGCCTGGCCGCCGCCGATCTCGTGCTCACGGGCGAAGGCCGCTTCGACGCCAGCTCGCTCGCGGGCAAAGGGCCTGGCGCGGTCATTGCCCGCGCCCGGGCGCTCGGCAAACGCATCCACGTTTTCGCCGGCGCGGCCGAACCGGCCGCGACCGCACCCGACGGCGTCACACTCCAGGTCATCACCCCCCCTGGCACGCCGCACGCCATCGCGCTGCGCGACGCGGCCGCCAACCTCGCCCACGCCGTGCGCGTGGCTTTCCCTTGAAAGCGATCCATCCGTCGGAGTGCCGCCGGCTCAACCGGGCAAAAAACCCTCACACCACCGTCACATTCCCCTTGTAGCTCTGGATGGGACGGACCCCGACTTGGTGGCGCTTGAGCGCGCGGATGCCGTTCACCGCCGCCATGGCGCCGGTGATCGTCGTCATCAGGCATACGCTGTGGGCATAGGCGGCCTGGCGGATCTTGTTCTCGTCCTTGCGCGGCACGAGCCCGCCAGGCGTGTTGAGAATGAGCTGGATCTGGCCGTTCTTGATCATGTCCACCGCCGTGGGGCGGCCTTCGTCAATTTTGGCAATGCGCATGACCGGTACGCCGGCGGCGGCCAGCACCGTGGCCGTGCCGCTGGTTGAGCAGAGGGTGAAACCAAGTTCCACCAGCTGACGCGCGAGCTCCACCGCACGGGACTTGTCGGCGTCCTTGACCGAAAGAAACACATTGCCCGCCACCGGCAGACCGGGCTTGGCCGCAGCCTGCGCCTTGGCGAAGGCAATGCCGAGGTCGTCGTCGAGGCCCATCACCTCGCCGGTCGAGCGCATCTCGGGGCTGAGCGCAATGGTCGCGCCGGGAAAGCGCACAAAGGGGAACACCGCTTCCTTCACACACCAGTGCTTGGGGGTCTGCTCACGGGTAAAGCCGAGCTCGCGGAGCTTTTTCCCCGTCATCACTTTGGCCGCCAGCTTGGCCAGCGGCACGCCGATGGCCTTCGCCACAAATGGCACGGTGCGCGAAGCGCGGGGGTTGACCTCCAGCACGAAAAGTTCTCCGCCCTTGATGGCAAACTGGACATTCATGAGGCCCACCACCTTGAGCGCCTTAGCCAGCGCATGGGTGGCCGTGCGCACGGTCGTGAGCATCTCCGGCGACAGCGTGTGCGGTGGCATGACCATCGCCGCATCGCCGGAGTGGACGCCGGCATACTCGATGTGCTCCAGCATCCCGCCGATGACGGAAATTTCGCCGTCAGCGATGCAGTCCACGTCGAGTTCGATGGCATCCTCCAGAAACTTGTCGATCAGCACGGGCTTGCCGGGCATCACGTCAAACACCTGCCGCACGACGGCCTTCAGTTCGTCCTCGCTGTAGAGGATGAACATGCCGCGCCCGCCGAGCACGAACGACGGCCGCACGAGCACGGGATAGCCGAGCGTGGCGGCGCTGGCGAGCGCCTCGGCCTCGCTGAGCGCGGTGCGGTGCTCGGGGGATTTCAGGCCGGTCTGGGCGAGGATGGCGGAGAACAGCTTCCGGTCCTCGGCGGCCTCGATGCTCTCGGGCGAGGTGCCGATGATGTTCACCCCGTTGGCCTTCAGCGCCGTGGCCAGGTTGAGCGGTGTCTGGCCGCCGAACTGCACGATCGCGCCGTCGCATTTTTCCTGCTGATAAATTTCCAGGACGTCCTCAAGGGTGAGCGGCTCGAAGTAGAGCCGATCGCTCGTGTCGTAGTCGGTCGAGACGGTCTCGGGGTTGGAGTTGACCATCACGCTCTCGTAGCCGAGCTCGCGCAGCGCGAAACTCGCGTGGACGCAGCAGTAGTCGAACTCGATGCCCTGCCCGATCCGGTTGGGCCCGCCGCCGAGGATCATGATCTTGCACTTGCCAGTGGGCGGCAGGATTTCGTTTTCGTCGCCGTAGCTCGAATAATAGTACGGCGTGAACGCCTCGAACTCCGCCGCGCAGGTGTCCACCAGCCGGTAGGTGGTGGCAACGCCGGCCTGCTTGCGATGCGCCCGGACGGCGGCGAGGTCGCTCTTCAAAAGGTGCGCGAGCTGCGCGTCGGAAAAGCCGAACTGCTTCGCAC
>JBAXLL010000338.1:0-2290 GCA_037134835.1 Verrucomicrobiota bacterium | reverse complement strand
CGCCGCGCTCGCGGCCCGGCCGGAAGACCTGAGCGGCGATGCGCTCGACAAGCTGCTGCAGGAAGAGTTCGGCATCACGCCCTTTGTCATCCATGTCGCGCACGCCCGGGCCCACCGGCTCGGCCTCTGTCCCATCGCACGCCTGCGCGTAGGTCCGCACACCTATGAGCGGATCCCGCTGGAATTTTGTCAGCAGAACCTGGTATATCCCGCCGGACAGCTCGGGGATTCCCTCCTCTTCGCCGTCGCCAATCCCTTTGACGCCACCCTCGCGGCCAAGGTCAAGGCCATCGCGGGCAAGAAAATCATCCGCCTTCTCGCCCGCGAGAAGGACCTGCGCGAAAAGCTGTTCCCGAAGGAAACCGCCCGGCCCGATGGCTTCGACGATGTCGTGCAGAAGATCGGCTCCGAATACGGCGACGAAGAGGAAGGCGCGCTGGCCGGCGAGGACGTGAGCGAGGAGTCCGGCCCGATCATCCAGCTCGCCAACCGCATCATTGAGGACGCATACTTCTCCGGCACGAGCGACATTCACCTTGAGCCGCAGGAGAAGGAGATCGTCATCCGCAACCGCATTGACGGCGTGTGCCACGAGAAGCTGCGCCTGCCGAAAAGGGTCGGCCCAGCGCTCGTCGCCCGCCTAAAGATCATGTGCAACCTCGATATCGCCGAGCGTCGCCTGCCGCAGGATGGCCGCATCGTCTTCAAGCAGTTCACCAAAAAAAATCTCGACCTCGACCTGCGCGTCTCGACCGCACCACTCAACCATGGCGAGGGAGTGGTCATGCGCATTCTCGATAAACAGAAGACCACGCTGCCCATGACCGCGCTGGGATTTTCTGACGAAAATCTCGCCCGCTACCGCGACTGCATCCGCCAGCCCTATGGGATGATCCTGCATTGCGGGCCCACCGGCTCCGGCATGTCTATGACGCTCTACTCCGCGCTCAACGAGATTAACACGCCCGACATCGTCATCCGCACCGCCGAAGATCCGATCGAATACACCCTGCCTGGCCTGAACCAGATGCAGATGAACCGCCGCATCGGCCTCACCTTTGCCACCGCGCTGCGCGCCTTCCTCCGCCAGGACCCCGACATCATCCTAGTGGGTGAAATCCGGGACGAGGAGACGGCCGGCATCGCCATCGAGGCGGCGCTCACCGGCCACCTGCTCATCTCAACCCTGCACACCAACGACGCGCCCACCACGGTCTCGCGCCTGACCGACATGGGTATCGAACCGTTCATGATCTCCTCCTCGCTGCTCTGCGTGTGCGCGCAGCGGCTCATGCGCCGGGTGTGCAAGCAGTGCCGCCAGCCCTATGAACCGGAAGGCCGCGAGAAGGAGCTGCTGGAGAAAGCCCTCGGCTGGAGCGGCCCCATCCACCGCGCTGCACCCAAGGGCTGCCCCAAGTGCGGCGGCAGCGGCTACAAGGGCCGGGTCGGCATCCATGAGCTAATGGTGAGCAACGAGGAACTCGTCGCCGCAATCAACCAGGAGCTCGAAACCGCCGAGCTCAAGCGCATAGCGATGCGTGCCGGGATGAAAACCCTGCACCAAGACAGCCTGTTGAAAGTGCGCGAGGGCCTCACGACCATCCCCGAGGCCATCTCGACTGTCCCGCCAGACATGTGAGTCGGCGAGAAAGCGACCCCAAATGCCCGGTCGTCGGCCAAACAAAACAAGCGCGACTCACCGTGCAAGCCAGGCAGGCCTAACTTTTCAAACCGCTTGCCTCCTCCTCAGGCGAACACTTCACCGGGCTGGAAAAAACGCGCGATCTCAATCTGAGCATTGGCGTCGCTGTCAGACGCGTGCACGACGTTTTTCATCATCTCGGTGCCAAAATCGCCGCGGATGGTGCCTTTGGCCGCCTTGCGCGAGTCGGTCGGGCCGAGCAGATCGCGGATCCGGGCCACGACATTGTCACCGCGCAGCGCCAGGGCGATGACGGGGCGCGAGCTCATGAACGCCTCAATCTCGGGATAAAAGGGCTTGTCCGCCACATGGGCGTAGTGCGCCCGGAGCACCGCCGGGGAAAGGCGGAGCATCTTGCAGCCGATGATTTCGAAACCGGCCTGCTCAAAGCGGGCCAGCACGGCGCCGGCGTGCTTTTTTTCCATGCAGTCGGGTTTCAGAAGGATGAGGGTCTTTTGCATAAACCCGGCGACCATAGGCCCTATCGCCGTGAGGGGAAGCCCGTTTTTTGGGGCGGCCACACGTCCGGCCGGAAAACAAAAGGGCGGGCCGCGTCTCCAAACGCGACCCGCCCAGCTTACCCATGTC
>JBAXLL010000337.1:0-2295 GCA_037134835.1 Verrucomicrobiota bacterium | reverse complement strand
GCCCTGCACCTCCACGAACTGACCGCGGCCGGTCATCACGATGTTGGCGTCCACCTCGGCGTCCTTGTCCTCAAAATAGTTCAGGTCGAGCAACGCCTGCCCGCCAAAAATGCCGGCGCTCACGGCGGCGACGGAATCCACGAGCGGGTTCTCGGCGATTTTTTTCGCGTCGAGCAGCCTTTGCACGGCGAGGCGGGCGGCGAGATACGCGCCGGTGATGCTCGCGGTGCGCGTGCCACCGTCGGCCTGCAGCACGTCGCAGTCGAGCCAGAGCGTGTTCTGCCCGAGCTTGTTCAGGTCAATGACGGCGCGGAGCGAGCGGCCGATCAGGCGCTGGATCTCGATGTTGCGGCCATCGGGCCTGCCCTTGGAAATCTCCCGCGGCTTCCGGTCGTGCGTCGAGTATGGGAGCATGGAGTATTCGGCGGTGAGCCAGCCGCCGGGGACCTTCTGCTGCTTCATCCACAGCGGAACATTGGGCTCGATGGTGGCGGCGCAGATGACCCGCGTCGCGCCAAACGACACGAGCACGGAGCCAGTGGCATGCGGCGCGATGCCCGCCTCGAAGGCGATGGGGCGGAGCTGGTCGGGTTTGCGGCCGTCGGCGCGGGAGGTGGACATGGTGCGGGCAGCATCAGCCGCAGCGGCGCGATGGGAAACAAAATTCGGCAAGACGGCCGCATCGGGCCGCCGACCAAGTCGCCGGGCAGGCCCGAACGGCTCAATCCGGCCCCACTGTCGAATACCAATAAATTCCCTCCGCGATTTTTTCGCGCCAACCCCCGTAAGGCGATTCCGGTGAGATGCGCCCAACCTGCCGCTGTGCAGCACTGCCGTCCGGGATTACCTCGACGATGATTTCGTCGTCGAATTCCTTGAGCACAAAAATCAAAACCTCGGCGTTTCCCGGATCATCTTTGCCCCGGCTGAAATAGCCGCGCACCAGCACGGGTTTGAGCGGCTTGAACGAATCCGGCCAAGACATCTCGCGCGCCGCCAAAATTCCACCTTCCCAGCCGCCGGTATGCTGCGCATTGAAGGCTGTGGCTTCGGCCAGAAGGCGTTCGGGCCCGATCTGCCGAACCAGCGCGATGATTTCGGTCCGGCTCGGCGGGACGATTCCGATTTGGAACCCGATGGCCAGCATCACCATAAAAACCAAAATCCATCCGCTAACGAGCAGGAGCATACCGCTCCCAACCACTCCAATGGTCCACAGAAACCGATCCTTCAACTTGCGGCTCCACCATGCCAGCTGGCCAAAGACTAGGATCGCCAGGAGCGGGAGTGCAAACATCTGCGCTCCCACCCAATACCTGAAACCCATGGTACAAGTGGTCACAACCACGAGCGCACCACTCCAGAAGACCACCTTGGTCATCGGCCGCCTTTCACCATAACGCCGTAAAAAAACATTGGCCGCAACCACGACTGCCGGCTCACCGAGTGCAAACAGCGCAAATCCTAGCACCCGGCTTGCTTCGAAATGGCCTAGATTGGTCACGGGCTTTGCCTGCGGTCAGATGCTTAGGCCGGACACAGTGCGACTCAAGGTTGTGTCACTTGCAGGCGCAGGAAGTAGGTCGGCGTGTTTGCGGGCAGAGTCAGGCTCAGGGTGTCGAGCAATGCCGCGGTGGACTCGACCACCGGGACGGTGGCGATGTGTGTCCACGTCACGAGGTCGGTGGAGGACTGGAACTGGTAGGTCAGGCCGGTGGCAGTCCGTGGGCGGGTGAAGCGATAAACCATGTTTCCACCCTCTGCTGCCATCGTGAACGGTGGCGCGCTTTCGGCGACATTGGGCGAGCGGCCCAGCGCGTATTCGAGCAGGTTGGACACGCCATCACCGTCGGGGTCGGCCATGGCATCGGCTGCCGGCCCGGACAGGCCGGCGGTGGCGATCCAGTTGGCAAAGGGCTGCGCGACGGCGATGGTCAGGCTTTCGGGGCTGCTGGTGGTGAAACCGTCACCCACCGACACCGTGAGCGTGTAGGCGGCCGTGGTCGTCGCGGCGAGCAGCGCACCATTGGAAACCGTGAGAGCTCCGGTCGTGACGTTGAGGGCGAAAATGCCCGCGCCGGTGCCGCCCGTGATCTGCCAGTTTTGAAACGTCGTGCCCGCGTCGGCATCGGTCGCCTGCACCGTGCCGACTGTCGCGCCGGCGGCAGCGGTCTTGGCGACGACCAGCGTCTGCGCCGTCACGACGGCGGGGCGGTTGTTGGCGACATAGGCCTTGAGCCACGTCAGCGCGGGGCGCTCCGCCCCGTTGGCGTAGGCGAGGTAGGCGGCCTGCGT
>JBAXLL010000336.1:0-2314 GCA_037134835.1 Verrucomicrobiota bacterium | reverse complement strand
TCTCCATGCTGTCCCGCGTCGCCAACAACCTCTACTGGATGAGCCGCTACATAGAGCGCGCCGAAAACACCGCGCGCCTCGTGGATGTGAACCTCCAGCTCATGCTCGATGTGCGCAACATCAACGACCGCACCCTCGCCGAATACTGGAAGCCCATCATCCAGAGCACCGGCGACGACGAACGGTTTTTCGAGCTCCATACCAGCGCCACCGGCCGCAACGTCACTGAGTTTCTGGTCTTTCAGGCGGACAACCCCAACTCCATCGTCTCCTCCGTCGCCCAGGCCCGAGAAAATGCCCGCACCGTGCGCGACCAGCTCACCCTGGAGATATGGGAGGAGCTCAACCGGCTCTATCTGCTCCTGCACTCCCCGCGCGCCCGCGAGCTCTGGGTGGACAGCCCGCAGGATTTTTTCCACGAGATCAAGGCCAGCTCCCTCCACCTGCAGGGCCTCACCGAGGCCACCGTCGTGCGCAACGAGGGCTGGTATTTCGCCCAGGCCGGCCGCTGCCTGGAGCGGGCCGACAAGACCTCCCGCTTGCTCGATGTCCGTCATGCCTCGCTTCCCGCGCGGGGTGCGCAGGCCGCCGATGCCAGCAGCCAGGCCGACGCCCTCGGCTGGTCCGCCGTACTCCGCTCGTGCAGCGCGTGGGACGCCTACAAGTCCCTGCATGGCGCCGAGGTGCGGCCCGCGCTCGTCGCCGAGTTCCTGCTTCTCTCCGACGATTTTCCCCGTTCCGTCCGTTTTTGCGTGCGCCGACTCGACCACGCGCTGCGCAGCATCTCGGGCATCGCCGTGGGCCGGTTTGGCAACGACGCCGAAAAACTTTCCGGCCGTCTCCTCGCCGACCTCCAGTTCAGCGCCGTAGCCGATGTCCTGGATGTCGGCCTGCACCTCTGGGTGGACCAACTGCAGGGCAAGCTCAACGCCGTCGGCGAGGCTCTCTTCCAAACGTACATACACCAGCCGTTTCACGCCCAGTCGCTGGACGACCTCCGCCAGCAGGAGGAGCAACAGCAGCAAACTGACGCGGGCGGGACGGCCCCGCCGTTCCCCGCCCTACACCCCGCCTCGCAAATCTTGCTCGCCCGCTCCGCCGTCGCGCATTGTCTTGTGCGCTGATGAAGCTGCAAGTTTTCCATCGGACCCACTTCGCATACGCCACGCCTGCGCGTGATAGCGCGAATGAGGCGCGGCTGCGCCCCCCGGACATCGTCGGGCAGACCCGCCAGAGCTTCCTGCTCAAGGTGCTGCCTCCGGCCAAGCTTACCCACTACCTTGATTTTTACCGCAACTGCGTCCACCGCTTCGAGGTCGCCGCGCCCCACTCCGATCTGACGGTCGAAGCCACTTCCACCGTGACCACTGGTGGCGCACCTGCACTCTCGGCCGACGCTATGCCGCTGCCGTTTGCCAACATCGGCGCCTGCTCGCGGTTTCCCGAGTGCTACGACTTTCTGCGCTCCAGCCGCTATGTGGACCTTGATCCCGCCGTCTGGCGGCACGCGCTTGATGTCACCGCCGGCCAGACCGACGCCTGGCAGGCCTCGCTTGCGATCATGCGCCATATCTACGCCGAGTTCAAATATCAGCCTGCCTCCACCCATGTACACACCACCATGAACGAGGCGATCCGGCTGCGCCAGGGAGTCTGCCAGGATTTCGCGCATATCATGATCGGCCTCTGCCGCTCGCTCAAAATTCCCGCCCGCTATGTCAGCGGCTATCTCTACAACGGCCCCGTTGACCAGCTCAAGGGCGCGCAAGCGAGCCACGCCTGGGTCGAGGTCTTCGTCCCGCGCATCGGCTGGCTCGGCCTCGACCCCACCAACAACCAGCCCGCCGGCGAACACCATGTGAAGGCCGCCGTTGGCCGCGACTACAGCGATGTCTCCCCCCTGCGTGGCACCTATCATGCGTCCCGCGCCCCACTGCCGCACCCGCATTCTCAGCTACTCGCTCACGCTTACACCCGAGGAAGGCAATTTCGTCAACTGGCAGCAGGACGCCTTCAGCAACCATCTTGCCCGCGTCGTTTATCCCGAGAAAGTCCGCGAATTTGCTGTCACCGTGGATCTGGTCGCCGAGATCGCGGTCTACAACCCCTTCGATTTCTTCCTGGAGCCGTACGCCGAAAAAATCCCCTTCGCCTACGACCGCGACCTCGCCACCGAGCTCGCGCCTTACCGCCGCAAGCCCCGCCTCACGCCGCGGCTACAGGCATTCGTCGAGTCCATTGACCTCACCCCGCGCCGCGCGCTCGATTTTCTCGTCAGCCTGAACCAAAGACTCTGGCAGGACATCCGCTATAC
>JBAXLL010000335.1:0-2314 GCA_037134835.1 Verrucomicrobiota bacterium | reverse complement strand
AACAGCTACTCGTCAACGCGGATGTCTGTGTCCACTAAATCGAGGCAATTTCAGACACCTCCGCCGCCAACAAGGATTTTCGTAACGAGATCTATGCCAAATTTCGCAACCCAGCCGACAAAAACCTCGGCAAGTCGCTTTGGCCTTTTCTCTACGGCGACGGCTGGGACTATCTCAACAGTCAGGAAACCGACGTGACCAAGCGCATCCCTCACACGATGGCCGGCCTATCAGACACGCAACTCGGCCGCCTCAAACGATGGGCCGACGGGGATTTCATCAGTGACCTGACCACCGCCCGACCCGCTGCCAAAACCCTCGCCGAGCTTCCGCCGACCGAACAGCCCGCCGCACTCGACCAGGCAGCGCTCGACGGATGTGTGGCCGATGCGTTTCATCCCGGCTGTGAGGTCACATGGCCCATCCGCCGCCGCTCGCTCTATGGCGACTCTCTCCGCCTTCGCCGCCGACCCGCCGGCCAGCCCGAGCCGGACTATGGCAACGCGCTGACGCCGCGCGTCGCGCTGGCCGAACCCGGCCCGCTCACCGGCCTCGCCGCCGGCGAGCTCACCCGCTGGATGGCCGTGCCCTGGCAGACCGACACCGCCAGCTGCCTCTGGGCCTACGACCAGTTCCGCACGTCACCAAGCCTGCCCACCTTCTGGCCGGCGCGCGTGCCCAACCAAGTGCTCGCCGAGAAAGACTACCTCGCGGCTACGAATCCCGCGCTCCCGCTCGCGCAACGACAGGCCGCCTTTGCCCGGCGCCGGGACTGGTTCCGCGGGTTTCCAGTGGAGCAGGACATCACCGACATGGTCACCGGCTACCACCAGCTCGGCATCATCGAGGAGCGCCCCGGCGTGAAGGATGCCGCCGGGCTGCCCGACAAAATGTTCGTCGAGTCACGGCCCGCGCTCCCCCTGCCTGAGGACCGGCCCGGTGCGGCGGCAATACCGGCGGCAGACGGCGCATTCACGCGCGTGGCACGGCTGCTCCGCACCATCGGCCGGAAGGCGCGCCTTGGCTGAGTCTGTCCGAATTGTAGGGGCGCAGTCTTGCTGCGCCCGTTTGACTGTCGTTGCGGCAAGGGCGCACCCAGACTGCACCCTTGCACAGGCGCCCTGGGACTTAACATCGGCCTTGATCGGACACCGCACAAACTTGCCCTCGCTTCCACAAGCCGGAAGATTCTCCGCATGGAAACAACCGATGTGCTCGTGATCGGCGGCGGCCCGGCGGGCGCGGCGGCGGCCCTCACGCTCGCGCAGGCGGGCCGCCGCTGCGCCCTGCTGGAAGGCCGGCCCGTGCCGGAGTGGAAAATCGGCGAAACCCTCGCGCCGGAGTCGCGGCAGCTTATGTTGGCGCTTGGCGTGTGGGAGAGTTTTCTCCACGACGGCCACCTGTCGTCGCCCGGCCTTTGCTCCGTCTGGGGCGACAGCAAGCCGGCGGAGAAAATTTTCATTTTCAACCCACACGGCAGCGCCTGGCAGCTCGACCGTGCGCAGTTTGAGGTGGGGCTGCTGGCCGCCACCGAATCTGCCGGCGTGCGGGTGTGGCGCGACCGCACCGCGCAGACGATCCGGCGCACAGCCGGCACGGCTGGCGGCCGCGGGTGGGAAGTCGCGGCCGGTGGCGAAATTTTCCGCGCGGGCTGGCTGATTGACGCCTCGGGCCGCGGCTCCGTCGTAGCCCGGCAGTTCGGCGTCACCCGCCCGGCGGTAGACAGGCTCGTGGCGGTTTACGCTGTCGTCGCGGCCCCACCCGGGAAGGACGACGATGCGCGCACCCATCTCGAAGCGTGCGCCGGCGGCTGGTGGTATTCCTCCCTCATGCCAGGCGGGCGACGGATATTCTCATTTCAGACCGACGCCGACCTCCTGCCCGACGAACCGCCATGGCGCGAGGCCGCGTGGTTCTGGGCGCAGGTGGACCAAGCTCGCTTCATCCGGGCGCTGCTGCTATCGCCCGACGCTTCACATACCGTCGCGCCCAAGCTCACCTCGGCGAATTCCAGCCGACTGGCCACCTGTCACGGTGACGGCTGGGTGGCGGCGGGCGATGCAGCGCAGTCGTTTGATCCGCTCTCAGGCGAGGGGTTATTTCATGCACTGTTCAGCGGCCAGCGCGCCGCCCAAGGCGTGCTCCTAAATTTGGCAGACTCCACCCATGGCCTCGCCGAATACGCCGCCCTGAGCGAGGCGCTCTGGCGACGCTTCCTGCACCAACGGCAACTGTTCTACGCCAGTGAAACCCGCTGGCGCAACGAGCCCTTCTGGCAACGCCGCCTTGCCCCCGTGGGCACGCCCTCCCTAGC
>JBAXLL010000334.1:0-2323 GCA_037134835.1 Verrucomicrobiota bacterium | reverse complement strand
CTGTAAGTGCGCGGGGGTTGGTTGGGCTGCCGACTGTAGCTGATCTTGATGGGGGCCTCTTCATCATCCGGATTATATTCGAGCACCTTAAGATCGGGATCGGCGTCTTTGCCGTCGGCTCGCACCCAAAACGAAATCGACTTTTCGGTGTCATAAAAGCCCAGCGAAGTATCCTTCCCCTCGCCAATCACGCCGCGGAATTGCAGCGGAGAGTCGCGGCTGATGCCGACCCCCGCGATGTCACGCGAAAACGGGGAGATGTCCCCAAGCTCCTTGAGCGAGATCGTGCCCGCGGGCGCCGCGGCCCGGAGCGCAGGGCTAAGGACGAGCGTGATGAGGCACAGCACGAGTGATGAAGTGAGTGGGTGCGGTTTCATGGTCAGGAAAGTGATCAAATGGGGGCGGTTGGCAAGTATGACGTTGCATCAGGCCCTAAAGTAACACGCCACGCATAAAAGCATAGGCCACAGAAAAATATATTATCAGCCCGGTCACGTCCACCAGCGTAGCGACGAAGGGTGCACTCGACGTGGCGGGGTCGAAGCCGAGTCGCTTGATGATTAGGGGCAGCATGGAGCCCATCAACGAGCCCCACATCACTATGCCCACCAGTGCGACGCTGACCGTGGTGGCGACCAGCACCCAATGCTCCCCGTAAGTCCCGGGAAAAAGCAGCGACCAGACGACAATACGCAAAAAGCCGATCCCCCCCAGGATTACGCCGAGTGCCAGGCCCGCCACCAGTTCGCGCCGCATGATACGCCACCAGTCACGCAGCCTGAACTCGCCCAACGCGAGCGCGCGGATGACAAGGGTTGAGGCCTGGGAGCCGGCGTTGCCCCCTGAGCTGATCACCAGGGGTACAAACATCCCTAGCACGATCGCCTTCGCCTCCAGATCCGTGTAATAGTTCATCGCCGTGGCTGTGAGCGTTTCGCCCAGGAACAGCACCACGAGCCAGCTCGCGCGCTTTTTCACCATGCGGGATAGCGCGATCGTCGTGTAAGGCTCGTCCAGCGCCTCGCTGCCACCCATCTTTTGTATGTCCTCGGTCGCCTCGGCGCTGGCCACGTCTAGCATGTCGTCCACGGTCACGATGCCAATCAGCTTCCGGTGCTCGTCGGTCACGGGCAGCGCGACCCGGTCGTATTTGCGGAAAACTTCCAGCGCCTTTTCGCGGTCGTCGGTGGCGGCAAGCGTGGCAAAGTTGCCATCCATCAGGTCGCGCACGGTTTTTTCCGGTGGCGAGAGCAGGAAGCGCCGCACGCGGATGTCGTCAATCAGGTGGCCCTGCTCATCCACCACGTAGATCAGGTTGAGCGTTTCGCGGTCATAGCCGTGTTCGCGGATGTAGTCGAGCACCCGCCGCACACTCCATTCGGGATGCACGGCCACAAAATCCAGCGTCATCATGCGGCCGACGCTGTGTTCCGGGTAGGCCAGCAGCGACTTCGCCACCTGCTGCTCGTCTGGCGTGAGCATCGAGAGCAGTTGCATGGCCACGTCCAGCGGCAGCTCGTTGAGAAACGCCGTGCGGTCGTCGGACGGCAGTGCGTTGAGCAGCGCGGCCGACTGCTCAGGATTGAGCAGTTTGAGCAGCTTGTGCTGCGCCGCGTGCTCCAGATAGGCGAACGTCGCCGCGGCCAGTTCGCGCGACGACCCGCGAAACAGCGCCGCCAACGTTTCCACAGGCAGCTCCGAGATGATCGGCGCGATGTCCGCCGGGAGCCACGGCTCAAGGTATTTTTTGAGCGCGGCGAAGTCCTTGCGCTCCAGCAGCGCGGTGAGGTCGGCTTTGACATTGGCCTGAACGGGCATGGGCCGAGCGAGGCAGACGGCGTGGACAAAGGCAATCCCCTCGCGCCGGGTCTCGCCGCACTTGCCGCCGCCTTCACCGGGCTTCACACTCCCGGCCCGCCGGGCCGGCTATTATTTTCGTTTCTCGTTGATTTAGTTGTTGCTTAATTAAGTAATTACTTAATAGAAGGCGGAATGCAGAGCCTCGCCGCCATTGCCGACCCGACCCGCCGTCGCATCGTGGAGCTGCTCGCGGGGCGCGAGCGCACCACGGGTGAGCTCGTCGCCGAGTTCGACATGAGCGCACCCGCCATTTCCCAGCACCTGAACGTGCTGCGCTCGGCAGGGCTGATCGCCACCCGGGCCGAGGGCCGGACACGCATCCAGGCCCTCAATCCCGCCGGCCTCGACGAGATTGGCGCGTGGCTGCACCGAACGCGCGCATTTTGGAGCAGCCGGCTCGACGCCCTTGAGCCCGAGCTGCGTGCCGACGACGCCTCAAAGGCCAGTTCTTCCCCCCATAAAC
>JBAXLL010000333.1:0-2326 GCA_037134835.1 Verrucomicrobiota bacterium | reverse complement strand
ATGCGGCCGTGGCCGCCAACACGAGCCAGAGCGCATTCACGGTACAGGACTGTCGGACGGCGGAGCGGCCGCGATTTTTTTGGCGGCGACCTCAGCCTTCACCTTCACGATGCCGCGCATCAAAGGAAGCACAGCAAAATAGACCACGGGCACATACAATGGCACGCAGATGGCCCACGCGACAATGGAATAGACCACACTGTCGGTGTTGTCCTTCACATAGTCCGTTAGCGCGGAGATGGGATGCGACCAGAAGCCGGCGAAATAACGCTCATGGATTTTTGTGAAATTGAACACCAAGCGGTTATCCGAAGGCACCTGGAAAAGAATCTCACCCATGCGGATGAGCCCCAACCACGTGCCAACATGCACGGGCAGGAGAAGCTGGTTGAGGACCTGAATGATAGGCTGGTTAAGCCGCCAGATGAGCGCCGCACCGAAACACAGCAAGGAGGTGACGCCAAACAATGGGAACAGGGCGCAGGCGCTCCCGATGGCAAGTGTAAGGGATATCTTTTCCGGCGTGATGCCCTGCGTGAGCTGCATCACGATGGGGTCGCGCACACGACGCTCCCACAGCGTGCGCGCACGCGGCGGGAGCAGGAGAGCTCGCGGCTTGGGAGCGGCGGGAGGGTGGGGAGAGTTTTCCACGGGCAAGGGGCGGCATCACAGCGCGCCGAGCACGACGACAGCAATCCCCAAAGCGGCGAGCAAAGGCCCGAGCACGCCGATGGCCGTATCTCGGCGCGTGAGCACGTCGGCGAGAGGTGTGGTGGGAGAAACGCGGCCCAGCTCGCGCAGGCAGTAGGCCGACATGGCGATGTTGCCGAGCAGCATGATCGCGACAAACCACGCAACGCGTGCGGGCCACGCGGTCTGCTTGCAGGCGACCCAAATGTAGAACGTCGCAAAACCCCAGTAGGCGTCGAACAGCGTGGCAATGAACCACGGATGTGTGGCGACGTCATGAGGCACGCCGAAGAGCGGACAGCGCAGGCCCGCCCACGTGGTCACTCCAATCATTGAGACGAGAACGAAGACGAAAAGTAGGCGGAGGGAGGGAAGCATAGGGAAAGTGGTGGGCCGCGGGGGCGAACAGCGAGCAGCACCAAGTTGCCGCTGATCAGCCTGCTACTACAGGCTCAAATTGTTTGCCCGCGTATACAGGGTGTGGACGACCGAGATGTTCCGCAAGGCAAACGCCGCCTCGCAATAGCTGAGATAGTAGGTCCACTTGCGGATGAAGCGGTCGTCGAAGCCCAGCGCACGCACCTCGGCGAGGCGGGAGGAGAACGTCCCGCGCCACAGACGCAGCGTGCGCGCGTAGTCCGGGCCAAAATCGTCCGCCGTGTGCAGCACGAAGCCGCCGGCGCGGGCGAGCTCGGAGCTGACGCGATTGAGCGAGAGCAGCAGCGAGCCGGGGAAGATGTGCTTCTGGATAAAGTCCACGCCGCGCCGGAAGCTTTCGTAGCGCGCATCAGGGCAGGTGATGAACTGCAGTGCGAGCAGGCCACTGGGCTTGAGCATTCGGTCAAGGATCCCGCAAAACTCCGGTAGGTAACGGTGGCCGAGCGCCTCCATCATCTCGATGGAGACGATCTTGTCGAACCGCCCCGTGAGCTCACGGTAGTCTTGCAGACGCACCTCGACGAGGCCGGCGAGGCCGGCGGCGGCGATCCGGGCGCGGGCGGAGTCGAACTGCCGTTGCGAAATGGTCACGGTGGTGACGCGGCAGCCGTAAGTCTGTGCGGCGTGCAACGACCATCCGCCCCAGCCGGTGCCAATTTCCAACACATGGTCGGCCGGCGTGAGGCGCAGCGCGCGGCAGAGAACGTCGTTTTTCTCCCGTTGGGCGTCGGCGAGCGCGAGATCAGGCGCATGGGCAGGCCATTTGGCGGAGGAATACATCATCGCCGGATCGAGCCAGAGCGCGAAGAACTCGTTGGAGAGGTCGTAGTGCTCACGGATGTTGCGCCGGGCGAGGGCACGGGAGTTGGGGCGGAGCACATGGCCAAGACGGTTGACGGCATGGAGAAAATTTTGCGCGAGCACCCGGGCACGCCGCGAACCGGAGAGGCCGGGCACGGCGTCCAAATTGAGCAGGAACCACGCAACGACGGCGGCAAGATCAGGGGTGTCCCAATCGCCGTCCACGAATGCCTCGCCGAAACCGATGTCGCCCGCCCAGAGGCATTTTTTGAAAAATGCCTCACGGTGCACGCGGATGACAGCAGCCGCCGGCAGATCAAGCGGCAGGCGGCGGATCTGGGCTTCGGCGGGCGAGCCAAAGTCCGCCGTGCTCCCGCCCGGCAGCTCAATCCTCAGA
>JBAXLL010000332.1:0-2363 GCA_037134835.1 Verrucomicrobiota bacterium | reverse complement strand
GCTCTTCACGAAATGCGCCAGCACGCCGCGCTGGTCGGCGAGCTTTACCCGGCGCACCACCCCGTCGCCAAAGACAAACTCGCGCACCGTCAGCCCGATCTTTTCGAAATACTTTCGCTCCGCCTCGCGTGCCAACTTGGGTTCGTCAGCCAGGGTGGCGGTCAGCTCGATGCGCTCGCTGCCACGCAACACGGTGAAGGCAAATGCATCCCCGGGCGCATGGCGATCCACCTCGCGTTCGAAATATTGCACCGCCACCCGGTCGGGTGTAAGACGCGGGAGCGGTTTGCCCCCAACGCCTACGATGATGTCGCGCGCCTTCATGCCGGCCTTTTCGGCCGGACTGCCTTCCAGCACTTCGCTGACCACACAGCCCGACTGATTGTCCAATTTCATGAACGCCGCGACCTCGGGATCCATCGTCTCAAGCCCGTAGGCCCCGAGCCATGGGATCGGCCGCCCCGAGCCATTGGCCGGCACCCGGGCCAGCCACGGCGTGACCTCGGAAGCGAGGACGAAAACCCGGCTTTCCTCGACATTCATCAGCATCACGGGCGTGGGGCCGCTCCGCGAGCCGTACTGGAGGTAGCTCGAGCCAAACCCGCCTGCCGCCACGCCAACAAACGCACCTTCGCCGTTGAACACCGGCAGGCCCGGCGCGGCCACCTCCGCCAGTGCGACGGCCGTGCGCTCCGGCAATGACTGCACCAGCCCGACCCGCGCAACCATCAGGTAAGGCTGAAAATCTTCATCCTTGCCGCGCAGCCCGATGCCCCAGACTTCCTCCGCCAGCGCCGGCTCGGCTGTACCGGCTTTGCCTGTAAATGCGGTGATTGGTGTCAGCTTCGCCCGCACCTTTTCTTCCACCCGGACAAAATTCCATCCGCTGAGATTGTCCTGGCCAAGGTATTCAGCATGGGCATAGGTACCGGCTGGCTCACCGGGCAGATGGACGCGAAAATCCTTCAACTGCGCCGGCGTGGCCCGCGCGCCGACAATGCCGGGGGGGAGGGCAATGGTGCCGTTGGCATCCGCCACCACTCCCGCCACGATGCCGGTCCGGCGGTCAATCTCCGTCTCGGTAAAAAACTCCACGGAGACGACCGACTTCACCCGCTCCTTCCAAAGCGTCGGCAAATCCGCCGCGCGCAGCACCAAGCCAGACGCTGCCAGCAGCAATAGGACGGCAAACAACTCGGCCGGCTTGCGGGACCACAGGGGTTGAGCAAAAAACGGGTTCATTTTCATGGCTTCGGTTTAAGAACGTGCAAGGAAACTTGGTGGTTCAACTGGGATTCGAAAAGTACGGAATCGGATTTGTCGGCCAGCGCATCGTATAGTTTTTTCGCCTGATCGAGCGTGGTGATGGTTTCGTTGTTGATCTTCGTGATGATGTCGTTGCGCCCCAAACCGGCGACGGCGGCGGGAAAGCCGTTGGGCACCCCGGTCACGAGCAGGCCGATCACATCGGTCAGTTGGTGCTCACGTGCATAGGCCCGTGAAACCTTGCGGACCGCCAGACCCCATTTCTCGAAAGCCCACTCCTCGCCCTGACGGCTTTCCAATTTTTCCGTAACGAGCGCATACTCGGACACCTGATCGCCACGTTTGACCGCCAGCTTGACCGTCGCGCCAACGGCCTTGTTTGCGATGAGGTCGAGAATGGGCGGAATCTGCTCGGGGAACCGGCCGTCGACCGCCACACCGTCGAGCGTGAGGAGAATATCGGAGGCCTTCAGGCCAGCCTTGGCGGCGGGCGAGCCGGCGTCGACGCTGTTGACGAGCACGCCGGTGTTCTGCTTGAGCGAATAAAATGTCTCCAAGTCCTGCAGCGAGCCAAGCACGAGCCCGAGATAACTGCGGGTGACCGCGCCTTTACCGCCGTTGCCACCCGTGCGCGACAGCTCGGCCACGACGCGCTTGGCGACGTTGATCGGGATCGCGAAGCCCAGGCTTTGCGCGT
Organism: Verrucomicrobiota bacterium; assembly: GCA_037134835.1. GTDB lineage: Bacteria > Verrucomicrobiota > Verrucomicrobiia > Opitutales > Opitutaceae > CAIYUN01. The sequence continues at coordinate 400 of JBAXLL010000332.1, read as the reverse complement.
TGTCGTTACCCCGCGCGTTGATGCCCACCACGCGGCCATCCTCGGTCACGAGCGGCCCGCCCGAGTTGCCGGGGTTGATCGCGGCGTCGGTCTGCAGCCAGGTGTTGAACAGGCCCGTCTCATAGCCGTTGATGCTGCTCAGCCCGTCGAGCGTGCGACGGTTGTTGGAGATAATGCCGCGCGTGACCGTGCGTGTAAGCCCATAGGGCGTGCCCACGGCAAAGACGATGTCGCCCGGCTCCATTTTGTCCGAGTTGCCCAGGTCGGCGTGGGAAAATTTCAGGCCACGGCGCTTGAGCTCGGTGAGATCGAGCTGGAGCAGCGCGAGGTCGGTCCAATGGTCCCAGCCCACCAGCCGGGCGTTGACGCGCTCGAGGTTGGCGAGGGTGATGTTAATGTT
>JBAXLL010000331.1:0-2378 GCA_037134835.1 Verrucomicrobiota bacterium | reverse complement strand
GGGTGAATGTGGTGATCCACGGTTAGGGCAAAGCACTGTTCGCGCCATTTCGCAGTGGCCCCACGACTAGCAGCGAGAACGGTCCACGGCCTCGTGCGGCCCCTGGCCGGCGGAGTTGTGAAAAGGAAAGCCGTCGTCGAATTCGCCGTGATCAGGCGGGCATGGACGAGCAAGACTCCGATCCTGTCGGGCGCGGTCGCGGGCTTGACCGTCCGCGGCGACCACGGGAGGACAAGGCGGGATGCACCCCGTCATCCGATGGTCGTATCATCCAGCGTGGCAGGCTTCCAAGGCGGAGAGCAATTGCTCGAGATCATGCGCCTGCAGTGCGCCGATCTTCTCCAAGGTCGGACGGTAGGCGACGACCGCCCTCCCCCCGACAATCAACCTGGTGGCCGCGGGCAGCAACTCGCGCAAACGGATCAGCTCACCCTCCATGCGCATGTCGTCATCAGGATACACGAGGCTCAGGGCGACAGCCCGGGCGCGGCGCTGCAGCGCCGCGCCGGCAATCTCCGGCGCCGGCAGGCTCGCTCCCAAATAGACCACTTGCCACCCAAGGTTGGCCGCAGATGCCGCCGCGAGAAGCGCCCCGAGTTCATGTAATTGGCCGGGAGGAGTGGCGACAATCAGCACGGGGTCGTTCCCACTCGCGGCAAACGGTTGCGCGGCGGAGGTGAGGTACGTGCGCAGCACGACCGTTGCGAAATGTTCATGGGCCGCCGTGATCGTGCCATCGCGCCAGAGACTTCCGAGAGCCTGAGCCAGCGGCGCGGCCACTCGCTGCAGCATGCCCTGCGTCCCGAGCGCCACATCAGCTCGCCTTAAGGCCTGCTCCAGAGCACGGGCGTCGAGTGCTTTTACGGCTGCAAGGGCCGCATCCAGCAAGGATGAGGCCTCGGGCAGACGAGACGTTTTCGGACGGCCCGGACCTGCCGCCGATGGGGCCGCCGCCGCCATTTGCCGCAGCGTCTCCGTCGGCAGATTGGCCACGACGCCAATGCTCTGCCCAGCCTTGGTGGCGTCGCGCAGTAATTCCAATCGCTCAACCTGCTCATCAGAGTAAAGCCGGCGGTTGGTCGCAGTGCGCTCAGGCTCCACTGCCCGGTAACGCTTCTCCCAAACTCGGATGACATGGCCAGTCAGCCCTGTGCGACGCACCACGGCATTGATTGCATGGTGATAATTACTCATAATTTCTACGAAAAATAGACAGAAACGAAATGATAGAAATATAATGCACGCAAATAGTAACGTTATTATCTGTTGGTTAACGACAAATGTCAAGTTTCCGCTGGATTCTTCCGATCAAAAACCAATCGCAGACAAAGTTAGACAGTCGATTGACATTAGACAATTATTAGACACGATCTGCCGTGCGGGTGGGAAAGTCACACCGACTCCTCTGCCCGAAAAGAAGTTCTTCAACGAAAACAAACCCGGAAGAAAATAATGAAAACCATCAGCATTGCCAAAATCATCGTTCTTATCGCTAGCCTCGGCCTGACCTGCGCCTTGCCGGCAGCCAGCAGCACTGCGAAGGAGCAGGACATCGTCGGGGTTGCCGCCGGTGCCGGCACCTTCAATACCTTGGTTGCAGCCATTAAGGCGGCCGGGTTGGTTGAGACCCTGCAGGGACCGGGACCGTTTACGGTCTTCGCCCCCACCGACGCAGCCTTCGCCAAACTTCCAGCCGGCACGGTGGAATCCCTGCTGCTTCCCGAGAACAAGCAGAAGTTGGTCGGCATCCTCACCTATCACGTCCTGGCCGGCAAAGTGATGGCCGCCGACGTCAAGACCATGCAGGCCAAAACCGTCAATGGTGCTGAAATTGCCGTCACGGTCGGAACGGGCGGGGTGTCCGTTAACAATGCCAATGTCGTGGCGACCGATGTCGCGGCCAGCAACGGCGTGATCCATGTCATCGATACCGTCCTCCTGCCAATGTAACCTGCCCCCAGCTCACCAACGTTTATCACACGACCAAGCGAATACTCTGTTGCGGCTGGAATGCTTTTGATTGACCGGTTAAAATACCGCGAGACGAGCGACTGACCTTCTCAGGCCGGGGCGAAAGCTCCGGCCTTTTTTGGCGGGCGCAACCCCTTCCTGAAGCGGGTAGCGAAGACTTTTCCCAGCGAGAACTTGCCTGAATCCCGGATCCTCTTCCCGACCCCAACATAAAATTTATCTCTTATGACCCTACGCGTTCTCCCCATGCTCACGGTCCTCGTAGGCTTTGCAGTCCTCCCGGTTGCCGCGCAAAACCCCGTGTCGGCCGCCCCGGTTCCCACCGCCCCAGGCCGCCCGGCGAGCTCAGCCGTCACTCTAAAATTCGACACCGCCTACACCGGCGAGACCCCAGTCGAAGCCCGCGG
>JBAXLL010000330.1:0-2397 GCA_037134835.1 Verrucomicrobiota bacterium | reverse complement strand
AACCGAGACTGTCCCAACCCTCCCCCACAAAGCCGCCCATCGGGAACCAGCGGAACCGCGCCGCGAGAAACACCACCAGCAGCGCTCCGAGCGCGTAACCGGGGATCGCGTAGCCGACGAAGACTGCCACGGAGGAAACGGTATCAAGCAAGGTGCGATGCTTCACGGCCTTAAACAGGCCCAGCGGGATGCTGATGAGATAAACCAGCACGAGGCTGATCGCGCCATAGGCGAGCGTGACGGGCAGGCACCCGGCGATGACCTGCCATACGCTCTCACCGTAGGTGAATGAGTTACCAAGGTCGCCCCGCAGCACTTTGCCGAGCCAGTGGAAATAGGCGACAGGCACTGGCTGGTCGAAACCGTAGTAGGCCTTGAGCTGCTCGATCTGAGCGGCAGAAAGCGCGCCCCGGTTCGGCCCCCGCGATGAGCCGCCCGCACCGGCCTCTCCCGCCTGCGCACGCATGATGGCCTGTTCGACCGGCCCGCCGGGCGCAAACCTAGTCACACAAAACACCAGCAACGTGACCCCCAGCAGCGTGGGCGGAATGAGCAGCAGGCGGCGGAGAAAGTAGGCGCGCATGGGGTTTCGGCGAAAGGCAGTCCCGATGAAACGAATGGCGCGCCGCAGGGCAAGCGTTGCACCACGCTCAGGCCGATGCGGGAGCACCACCTGTCAGCCAGGCCCGGGTGCGAGCGACGAGTAGGGCCAAAAAAGCAGGATGCTCGTTAAGGCAGGGAATATGGGTGAAGGCCTCACCGCCCGCCGCGATGAATGTTTCCTGCCCGGCCATTCGGATTTCTTCCAGCGTCTCGAGACAGTCGGCGGTAAAAGCCGGCGTAATTACGAGGAGCTTTTTTCGTCCGGACTTGGCGAGGCGGATAAACTCGTGGTCGGTGTAAGGCGTGAGCCAGGGCTCGTTGCCAAGGCGCGACTGGTAGGAGATAGAGAATTTAGCTGAATCAAGGCCGGCGAGCCGCGCGAAGGCGGCGGTGGTGCGGACGGTCTGCGCACGGTAGCAGGTGGCATGGGCCGGCGAGCAAGTCGTGCAGCAGTCCGGCACCGTAAAACAGTGGGCACGCGAGGAATCGGCCTTTTTCATATGCCGTTCCGGAAGGCCATGATAGCTGAAGAGTAGGTGATCGTACGGCTGCCCGAGAAACGGGCGGGCGCTCTCGACGAGTGCGGCGACATAGTCCGCGTCCTCAAAGAAGGGCTGCACCGTAGTGAAACGGAGTGCCAGGCCAAGACGGCGCGACTCGGCATAAACCTTTTCGACCACGGTCTCATAACTCGACATCGCGTAATGGGGATATTGCGGGAAAAGGAGCACCTCATCGACCCCGGCGGCGGCGATCACAGGCAGCACCGTCGCGATCGCCGGTGTGCCGTAGCGCATGGCGAGAAAGACCGGCACATCATCCGCCACTAGGGCGGTGGCGAGCTGTTGCTGGACACGCAGGGAGGTGGCGACGAGCGGCGAGCCGTCCTCCGTCCAGACCTTGGCGTAAGCGTGTGCAGAGTTTTTAACCCGGCGCGGGATGATGACCCGGTTTACCAGCAGGGATCGCCACGGTTCGCCGGGACGGTCAATGACCCGTTCGTCCGTGAGGAACTCCGCAAGGTAGCGGCGGACGTCGGAGACGTCGGGCGAGTCGGGTGAGCCGAGGTTAACGAGAAGGACGGCGCGTTTGGCCATGGCTGCATTGGGCGCAAAAAGGTGGCGGCTTGTCAACTGGCAGCCGCACGCCCCGTCTCTCGGCCATTGACATTTTCGGCCAAGCCCAGAGCCTGCCGCTGCCGCACTTCGCCCTCCTCTGAGGTCTGGCTTCGGCCTTTCCCTACCCTGCATTCCCATGAGCAAATTCAATCTCAATATCAATGGTTCGGCCCGCGCGGTGGACGTGGCCGACAACACCCCCCTGCTGTGGGTGCTGCGCGACACGCTCGGCCTCATCGGCACCAAGTTCGGCTGTGGCATCGGCGAATGCGGCGCCTGCACCGTCCACCTCGACGGCTCGCCGGCCAAATCATGCAGCTTCACGGTCAAAGAGGCCGCCAACGCCAAGATCACCACCATCGAGGGACTAGCGCCCGACGGCAAACTCACCGCCCTCCAGCAAGCGTGGTGCAAGCTGGATGTATCCCAGTGCGGCTACTGTCAGGGCGGCCAGCTCATGTGTGCGACCGCGCTCCTCGCCGCCAAGCCCAGGCCGACCGACGCCGACATTGACAACGCCATGGGCAACATCTGCCGCTGCGCCACCTACACCCGTATCCGGCAGGCCATCCACGCCGCTGCCAGCGCCTGAGCGCCTAACCTTCAATCTTTGCCCACCATGCGCGTCTCTCCTCCCCTTCCCTCCCTGTCGCCCGACCGCCGCACCTTCCTGAAA
>JBAXLL010000329.1:0-2423 GCA_037134835.1 Verrucomicrobiota bacterium | reverse complement strand
CGCTACACGAGCGACCGGAACGGCCCGATGCAGGGCCCTACGATGCGCTCCAGACGATCCTCGACGGGAAAGGCAAGTGGTGGGAGGGCATGGATCCGGTGGACCTCTACGGGCCGCCGCACACCGTGCCGAACGGGCCGCGCCGCCCGGAGAACGATCCGCTGCTCTCACCGTTCGCCAACCAGTTCATGTGGCGGGTGGACGATGCCATCACCAAGTATCATCCCGATGTGATCTACTTCGACGAGCACGCGGGCGACTCCCAGGTGGACCTGGGTGTGCATATGGGGCTCGGGTTTCTCGCGCCCCAGCTGGCCGCAAATTATTACAACAAATCCACGGTCTGGAATCAGGGCAGAACGGATGTCGTGCTTAACCTGAAGGCCGTGGGCGGGCGCTATAACAGCTTCCAAAACAGCCCCGAGGTGCTGCCACTGGTTGACCGTTCGCTGGTCAAGAGCTCCGAGGCCGTCATCGAGTCACAAATCACGGCCTATTCCTTCCAAACCGAGACCAGCATCGCCGACTGGCACTACAAGACCGGGCAGAAATACCTGAGCGCCAGTACCATAATCCGCGCGCTGATGCAGAATGTCTCCCGCAACGGCACGATGCTGCTCAATCTCACCCAGCACGGCCGTGGCGATCTCGACCCGGAGGTGGTTCAGATCTGCCAGGACGTGGGGGCATGGCTCAAGGTCAATGGCGAGGCGGTGTATGCTTCGCGCCCGTTTGAGGTCTTTGGCGACAACACGGTCTGCTACACACGCAACCACGGCAAGGTCTATGCCGCGCTGCTGGATTGGAACGGCGGCCCAATCACGCTCAAGGCCCTGCATGCCGGCGGAGCGACGTTGGGCAAAGTGTCCAAAGTCGAGCTGCTTGGCTCCGACGTCGCGCTGACGTTTGTCCAGGATGAACAAGGGCTGACCGTGACACCCGCTGAAGCGGCCCTACCGCTGCCAGGAATTGCCGCGCAACCGCTGGCAGAGGGGTTCCGCGTCCTCCGCATCACGCATGACAAGGGCTGGATTAACGACGACGACCCCGGCGCCACGTATCCCGGCTGGACGCGCCGCTGCAACCTGGGCACCGGCGATTTCAACAACGACCTCACGACCAGCGACACGCCGGGAGATGTCTGGACCTGTTCTTTCACGGGCACTGGCGTCTCGGTCATCGCGCCGAAAGATACGGGCGCGGGCAAAATCGAGATTCGTATTGACGGCCAGACGCGCGCGCTGGCGGACCTCGACACCCCCGCCGGCGCACGGCAACCGGAGCAAACCGTGTGTGAGATTTCCGGACTCGCGCCCGGCAAACATGCCATCGCGATCGTCAATCGCGGCCCCGGGCCGGTGGCCGTAGATGCCCTGGTCGTCCGGTGAGCGAACGGAGCGCGCATTGAATCTTCGCTGACCATCGCTCCGACGCCACGCTGCGCTTTGCGCCCCGCCGGCTTTATCAATGGGGTCGGTCGGCAAGGGAGACCTGACGATGCTTGAAACCCTGCACCATGCCGGCCTTTTGACCGTGATATTGAATTCACAAATACCGTACAAATAGCAGTTTGCACAAGATCACGCATGACGCATCCTGCTGAGATTTTTTTCAAGAGTCGTGGGTTCCAACGGCTATCAATCAATCAAAGCCGGCGTTAATGGTGACTTCAGCGTCAGGGCGGAAGGGGCCTCCGAATCACCCAGACAACGCCCGTGGCATGCGTTTTTCCAAAAACGCCCGCAATTTCGTCAGTTGTTCGGCGTCGAGCCGGGCGAACAGCCCGCGAGGATCGAGCTGCAACTGGCCAAAAATCTTCCGCGCCTTCGCGGTGGTCACGACCGCGAGCAGGCGTTCCGCGAGCTCAATCAGTTTCCTTTCCTCCAAGCTCCCCTCAGCCGTCGCCCGCTTCAAATCCTTCAAGTAGCCCGGCATAAGCTGGACGAGGATGCGGACGTGCCGAGCATCCTGCCGCCCGGTCTGCTTCAGGTCGGCCACGTTGGCAATCTTGGCCTGAAGCAGGGCAATCGGCCCCGGCACTTGCACCCGCACTTGACCCTCGCCAATCGCCAGCGTGTAGATCGGCTCGCGCAGTTCCTTGTCGCCCACGCCATGAACGTAGCGCAACACCTCAATGAGCATCGGCTGGCCGGCGGTGTCCTTGGCGATGACCACGCCCACCTCGTTGCTCGGGGGTCGCAGCGGAAAAAATTGCGGCTTCACACCTGCCAGTTTGCCGAGCATTTCCAAGGTTTCGCGGTCGCCCAGCACGTCGACATCGTGAGACACAAAGGGCGCAAGCTCGGCGGTGTGCTCCCGATAGTAGAGCGCCCAGAGGTTGACCGCCTGCCCTCCGACGAGGAGCAGCGGCTTTTCGGTCGCGAGCACCGGCGCAAAATCCGCCGGGGGGCGTGGCGTGGTAT
>JBAXLL010000328.1:0-2423 GCA_037134835.1 Verrucomicrobiota bacterium | reverse complement strand
CCGTGAACCTAACCGCTCTCTCCGCCCTTACGCCACCCCAAACCGGCACGCGTGCGCGCTAAAGCCGGCACCAAAGCTCACGAGCCACCAATCGCCTTCCGCGCCGGGCCGGCTGTCGCGCAGCGCCTCCTCCAGCGCAAACAGGACGGAAGGGCTGCTCATGTTGCCGTGGTCACGCAGCACGCGCCGGCTCGCCTCGAGTGAAAAGCCCGGCAGCGCCGCTTCCAGCGCATCGAGCACGTCGCGCCCGCCGGGATGTGCAATGACGCGACGGAGAGGCCGGGCGTTTTTCTGCGCCTGCTCCGCCGCCAACAGGCGCGACACCGCGCCCGCCGCCAACCCCGGCACCGCCGGGTCGAGGAGATTGCGCAGCTTGCCGTCGCGCTGCTCAAAACGCAGCCGGTCACGATCCGTCGGCAGGTGCAGCGTGTCGAAGCCATGACAGTGCAGGCCGGGCAGGGCGGGACCCGGTGTGCTGCGCCAGACCGTCGCCGCCGCCCCGTCGCTGAACAGGCAGGCGCTGATGATGACGCCGGGATCGTCGTCGAGATAAAATGCCGCCGAACACACCTCCACCGCCACACACGCGACCACGGCGTCCGGCTGCGCCGCGAGGATGGCCGACGCCGCGCGCAACGCGGGGATCGCCGCGCCGCAACCGAGGCCTACGAGGTCCTGCAGCCACACATCCGGCCTCAGCCCAAGCTGCTCGGCCACATAGCTGCTCACCCCGGGGCACAGGTAGCCGGTGCAGGTGCAGACGAGCAGCGCGTCCACCTCGCCCACGGTGACGCCCGCCCGGGTGAGCGCGTCGGTGAGCGCGCGCCCTGCGAGGCGCGGCGCCTCGGCGCGAAATGCGGCATTGAGCTGGTCGGATGTGAGGTCGAACACACCCTCAATCGCAGGCACGGCAAAATGCCGCCTGGCGATGCCGCTGTCACCCTTGAGGATGGTGCGCAAGATGAGCTGCGTGCGGCGGCTGAGGCGAGCGAGCGCGGGCGAGCGTTGGATGATCTCCCAGCACTGCGCCTGCGTGAACGTGGCGGGAGGCACTGCGGTGGCGAGGGCGTGGAGGAACATCCAACGGAGGATAAGCACGAAGCCAGGGGAAGACCCAGCCCCAAAGGCGCGGGTTCGGACAAGCAGGAAGGGCGCAGCAAGACTGCGCCCCTACAAAATTCCGATCTGTGTACGTAGGGGCGCAGTCTTGCTGCGCCCGCCTGAGCTCCCTTGCAGCCCCGGACTTGCAGCCACGGCTCAAAGGCCGTGCAAGAGGCCCTGTAGCGCCCCCAACGGCAGGAGGCCCAGCCGCGCCGCCGTCGCGAGCCAGCGCTGCCTGGGCGGCGAAAATAAAAAAGGATGCGCGGTGTCCGCCATGGCGAGCCGGCGGTCGAACTTCCGGCGCAACGCCGTGTTGACGGCACGCACCGTCACCGGCCACGTGCACTCGCCCCGCGCCCATGCGAGCAGCGGGCCGAGCGCGAGTTCCGCGCCCTGAAACGCCATCGCCATGCCGTTGCCCGTGAATGGTGGGATCATCGCAAAGGTGTCGCCAAGGCACAGACGGTCGCCGCCGCCACCGCGGCGATCAAAGCCCACCCCCGCCACTGCGGAACACGACTCGGCGCAAATCTCCGCACCGGCCAGCCGGGCGGCGAGGGCGTCGAGCCCGGTCGCGCGTAGGTAGGCCGGCAAGACGGTTTCCCTGTTTCCGGTCACGTCGGCCCGCTGACGAAAAAGCCCGCAGACGTTCACCCACCCGCTCTCTACTGGGCACAGCCCGACATACGCATCGTCTCCGAGGTGAAACTCCAGCTCGCTGGTGAGTCTGAGTCCGCGCGCGTGGAGCTTCAGGCCGAGCCAGGGTGAGACCGCCGCGCGCCGGCGGCCCGTGGAAAAAACGCGGCCAGCCGGCGCGTCATCCGGGTCCATCCGCGTGCCGGTGACCAGCCGCCCGCCCGCCGCGGTGAACGCCGCTGCCAGTCGGGCGTCGAGCACATGCCGGCTTAATGCGAGCGCGGGCGCAGGCAGGCGCAGCCGCCGCAACGGGCGCCCGCCCAAGAACCATTCCACCTCGCTCAACCGCCCCGCGTCCGCCAGCAGTGGAGAGAGACCGAGCCGCGCGATCGTCCCCTCCCCTAACCCGGTGATGAACTCCCCGCACACGCGGTGACGCGGATAATCGCCCGCCTCAAACACGGTTGCCGGCACACCCGCGCGCCGCAGCCCCAGGCCAAGCGCCAGTCCGGCCAGCCCGCCGCCGACAATCTCGATCTCGCGCGGCGCTGTCATGCGTGATTGTTTCCGAGGAACGCCTGCGTCTCGCAGGCTGTCCTCGGTGTTTCGCCGAGGACTTCGGAGGCGTCGGCGGGACGCCGACGCCAGCACCCGAGACGAGTGCGCTCCCCGAGCCAAAATGTAAT
>JBAXLL010000327.1:0-2427 GCA_037134835.1 Verrucomicrobiota bacterium | reverse complement strand
AGCGGGGGAGCTTTTCATGGGGGTTGGGGGGTGAAACATGAATGGCGAAAACTTCCGGAAGGTCACGTTTTTTGATCTCGTCTGGATTCGTCGGCATCGGGGTTTCTTTCTTTGCCCAACGTTAAAGATGAGCCCCGATGTTGGCTGGTGCCTGGTTCGATTCTTTCTTTCCGGGGAGATTCACGATGGGAAAAATGGCGAGGAAGTAGCAAATAGCACCAGCCGCTGGCGACATTGTCTTCATTTTTTCTTTGGTTTCCGGATTCACCAATTCCGTCTGAAGGCCAAGCTGGACGTGGAAAATCATCACGCCAATAGCAGCAACTGTGATGAGAAGTACCCACCAACCCACGCCGCACCAAACTTCTCTTATCCTCGGGGCACGTAGCGGTAGTCCCACAAGCAATGCAGCGACCACAAAAGCGCAGCTGAAAAGAGCTGCCATAAACGGCTGAAAGATCAGCGACAGCACACCGTCGTAAGTGGTGAGCACCATCGCCACCATGTAGATAAGCCACCCGAGAACGAAACCGCAGAAGCATTTGGTGAGCGTTTTAATCATTCATTGCCTACGTTAGGGAGTGGAGGCGCATGTTGAAGCCGGTATCTTGCGTCACGGCTCGCGGCTGGCGATGTAGGCGACGATGGCGACCATGTCTTCTTCCGTCAGGTTGACCACGGTGGCCTTCATCAGGATCGTGGTGCCGCCGGTGCGGGTGCCGTTTTTCATGTCCCAGAGCTGGCGCATGAGATAGCTGGGCGAGCGGCCGGCGAGGCGCGGGAAGTCCAGCAGGCCGCGCAGGTCTGGGCCGTGGCAGGCGGCGCATTGGACGGTTTTACCGTTGCCGCCCGTGTTCACGAGCTCGGCGCCCTTTTTCAGGCTTCCGGGCGGCACATAGGCGACGTAGGGCGTGCGCGAGTCACGCAGCTCAAAGCGTTCAAGTTCCTCGGGCACTTCGATGATGCGGTTGCCGATGGGCTCCGTCCCGCCGGCGGGCAGCTTGGCGAGGATGCCACCGGCGGTGTAGGTCTTGGGCACGGTGTCGGCCTCGACGACTTTGATGAAACTCTTCGGTTTGAGGGACGTGAAATAGGCCGCCGCCTGCTCGAGTTCGGCTTCGTACGTGGCCTTGGCTACGGCGATCATGCTGGTTTGCGGGCCGCGCTTGGGGTCGGAGCTGGGGCGGTCGCCATTTTTGAAGGCGAGCACCTGCTGTTTGATATAGGCCGGGGTCAGGCCGGCGATGCTAGAGTTTTCCGGTCGCCCGCCGCCGGTCGGCAGGTGGCAGTAGCCGCAGGCGAGCAGCGGTGGGTTGAGCTGCGATTTCGGCTTGGACACGATGTCGGGCATCGGCGGGTGATCATCGGGATGCCAGTCGGTCACGGGCGCGCCACGCCCGGTGATTTGCGCGCGGGTGAACGCGGCCTCGCTGTCGGGAACGCGTTTCGGGCTGCCGTCGTCTGGCGCGGCGCGTGGCGCACCGGGTGTCGGTTGCGGATAGGCCCACGTCGGCAGCGCGGGTGCCGTCGGTGCGGTGGCCGGCACCGGCTCGGCGGCAAAAATCATCGTGGTGGTGGCGGCGAGGGTCGCGATGGTGACCGTGAGGAATTTGGGGAAGTTGCTCATGGGGCAGGGCAGGAGTTAAAGCCGTTTTCAGCGCCCATCAGTTCTTGGGCTCCCAGAGGCGGAGCATGGCGCCGGTGGGATCCTGGATGATGCTCAGCCAGCCCATGTCGGGTACTTCGGTTACACTCTTGAGAATTCTGGCGTGGAGGTCTTTTGCCTTTTTGGTCGCGGCATCAATGTCCTTGACTTCGACGTAGGGCATCCAGGCCGACGGCGCGTTCGGGATGCATTGTGGCATCATGCCCCCACCTGAGCCAAATTTGATTTTGCCGACATCCACCATCGTGTATTTCCCGCCCCGCACCGGTGACGGAATGTTGTTCAGCTTCCAGGCGAACATTTTCGAGTAAAGGGCCTTGGCCTTGGGGAGGCTGGTGGTGGCGAGCTCGGCATGGACGAAGGGATTGGGCATGGCGGGTGGCTTGGGGGCCGGGGTTGATGGCGGGGCAGAAAATGAGAGCGATACGAGGCGGCGGATGTCGAGCGCGCTTTTGCCGGGAAAATTTTCAGGCGCGAAGACCGAAAGAGGCGAAGGGGGTTGGACGGGAAACCGGTTGCGCTTCCTGGTCGCATGATGGCCCGTTGCGGACATTACCCGCTTGCAGCTGCCGGCGGAGTCGGGCAGTTTCAACCTCATGCGGAAATGCCCACGATGACCAAACCTGCCTGCCCTGCCTGCACCTTGGATGACGTGCTCAGCCATCCCGACAAATGGGAATGCGCCACCTGTGGACACGAATGGCCAAAGGAAGAGGCTCCGGTCGCGGCACGCGTGGTGAAAGATGCCCATGGTAATACGC
>JBAXLL010000326.1:0-2447 GCA_037134835.1 Verrucomicrobiota bacterium | reverse complement strand
GGGTGGGATACGGGGGGGATGGAATTGGGTGTCATCGCGGAGGGGGGTAATGAAAACAGATTTCAGACGCGGGGCGATTACAGAAATTGCACCTTGGAGATGCCGTTTTGGATTACCTCCCGGTTTATTCACCACTCACGGCCTCTTCTCATTCCTCCATTCTCCTTGCACTGCTGGGCGTTGCAATTTCTGGCTGATGATTTCGAGGTTTGGTCACTTCCACGATGCAACTGACTCAACCTTACATGGCCTAAAATTAATGCGAACGACGGAACTTCAAGTGAACTGATGAGTCATACCGGTGCGTTGAGGTACTTTTGCCTCCCCGGGAGTGCGCTTCCGGGTTTGTTAGTTGAAGCTGGACCTGGCGGGGCTGCTTTCGGGCGGCCCCGCCTTGCTTTTCAGGGGACGGCGGGTGCCGGTTCAGGTTCAACATGGCCGGGCCGCGCAGCGTGTGGTGCGATGGCTCGCAGCCGGGTGGCGAGGTAAAACGTCAGCGCAAACGCCGTGGCTGCAACCATGCCGGCACGGGGGAAGCCCACCAGTCGGCCCGTGCCTGGGTCTTCGGTGACAAGATAGCCAGCCGTTAGGTTGGCGAGGCCCATCGCCCCCTGCTGCACGGAGGAGCTCACGCTCATGAAGCCGCCCCGGTAGCGCGGTTCGACGGCATTGCTCACCAATGCCATCCCAGGCGTGAACCGGCCCGACATCATCACCATGAACAGCGCCATGGCGGCCATCGCGATTGACACCGGTACGGGCGGCAGATTGGTGATCAGCACGGCCGCTGTCGCTGCGCCCAATGTCAGCCAGCCGAGCACATGGAGCTTGTCGTGCCGGTCGGAGAGCCGGCCGATGATGGGAGTGGTGCAAGCCGCACAGGTCCCGCCGGCAAGGTAGAGCAGCCAGAGCTGTTCCTTTTTGACGCCGACGTTGGCCACCATCGCCGTTGCGAGGAACGGAATGACGCACGCCCCGCCGAAAATGAGCGCAGCGCTCAGTGCAAACCCGCGCCGGTGCACAGGATGCACGAGGATTGTCCGCATCTGCCGCCACGGATGAGCCGCCGGATGCGCAGGACGCAGTGACGGCAGCATCCCCCACGCCACGGTGAGGATGGCCGCAGCCAACCCGGCGAGCATAAAAAACGGTGCATGCCATTCAAACTTGTCGGCCAGCCACAGACCGGTCGGCACCCCGAGCACCGAGGCGATCGGAAACGCCATGATGACCGCACCCATCGCTCGGCCCCGCCTCGCGGGGGGAAACACATCTGCCACCATCGCGGTGACGACCGAGCCCGCCACACCGCCGCATGCGCCGGCACAAAACCGCGCTAGCAGTAGGAGCGGCGCGCTGGGCGCGAGCGCGCAGCCTAGCGTCGCCAGCCCGAAGCCCGCATAGAGCACGAGCAGCGCGTGTTTGCGGTCGAAGCGGTCGAGCACGAAGCCACCCAGAAAACCCGTGAGTGCTGCTGCCAGGCCATAGGCGGCCACCAGCCGGCTGAACTGCTCTGGAGTAATGTTAAACATGCTCATGAGATGCGGCCCCAGTGGCATCATGATCATAAAGTCCATGATATGTGTGAACTGCACCGCCACCAGCACAGCCAATAGGGTGCGCTCATTGACGGGCGGACGGTGGGATGCGGCGGACATGAAGGGCCGGAAGGTGTCGATTTTGAACCAGCGTGCAAGTTTCGACCGGCAGGGTTGTGGGCAATTTGCGGGGTTGGTGAGACGGGAGCGGGGTGGCTGCATCCTCCTGTTGCGATGATCTAGGCCAAAGCTGCACTTGCTGAAATCTGCCGATCAATCATGGTAGTCTCATGAGAATGAATTACGCCCCGCTCCGCCTGTTGCTTGCCGTGGCTGTTGTCGGCCTAGTCGCTCCCCTCTCCGGGCAATACGCCCCTGCACCTACACCGAAGCCTGCCATGCCGCCGCCCGCCATCGCGCCCGGCGACAAGGCCGCAGCCAAACCCGCTGCTCCGGCACCCAAAATCGAAGGGATCGCCGTATCGCGGACCAACGGCACCTGGCTCGGTCTCTCCGTCGAAGGCGGCAACTTTAAGCTGCGTTTTTACGACAAGGACAAAAAGGCCGTGAAGCCCGACGCCGCCCGCGCGACCGCACGATGGAGTCCCATCGGTAAGACCGCTGAGCAGCGCGTCGTTCTCAACCCCGCTGGCGATCTGCTGACTGCGCCGCAGTTTGTGTCGCCACCGCTCATTTTTCGCGTGTTCATCTCACTCTTGTCAAACGACGACAAGGTGCTTGAGACCTTTTCGGTCGATCTGCACGACCTGTGAAGGGCTGGGGGTACCAGTGAGGTTCCGCCTGAAAATCGTCCTGACCGAGCAAGGGGCGGGTACAAATCTTTGACGATAAATTGGTGCCAGAGGCCGGGATTGAACCGGCGACCAAAGGCTTATGAGTCCTCTGCTC
>JBAXLL010000325.1:0-2448 GCA_037134835.1 Verrucomicrobiota bacterium | reverse complement strand
GCACCGCCAACACCTCCGCCCAATTTCCCGACGACGGCCACACCGGGGCTGCGGGCGACGCCAGTGTCCAGACTCCCGCCGCGATCGCCGCCGACGCCATCACCATCCTTTCCGCCAATTACTTTGGCACCGCCGCCACCACGCATCTGGTTCCCACCAGCGCATCCAACAGCAGCACGTCCTCGGCCTACAACAGCTTCAAAACTCTGAACCCTGCGGCTAGCGCCAGCACGGAGGTCGCCGCCGCCTTTATCTCCGGCAGCAACACGACCTCACCCGATTCCTCCGGCACGCAGGAATACAGCGGCGGTGTCCACAACATGCCCCGTTTTCTTGAAAACTGGAGCGGCAAAACCGTGGCCATCCGGGGTTCGTTGGTCTCCATGTACAATACCCGGGTTGCCACCGGCCTGTGGGGTGCGGACTACTACACGCCGCCCACCCGACTCTGGGGCTTCGACCAGCTTTTCGCCAACGGCAATTTTCCTCCCATCTGCCCGCAGGTCATCTCCTACCGCCGCGTGGACTTCTCCTATCTCACCCCCACTGAGTATAGCACCGCTGTCAGCGGTCTGTGAACTGCAAGACTTAAAGACCGGAAGAGACAAACCGGAAGCGGTCAAGGGGGCACTCGGAGCGACGCTTACGATGTAGGCTGTGGTAATGGTAACCAATGCTACGCCAACAACAGACACGGAGCTAGTGGAGACAGGAGAGAAGCGGGATCGGCTCGGACGGCGGATCACGCCGGCCGGCCGGCGGACTGAGCTGGTCGAAGCCCGGCGGCAGAGCGGGCAGACGCAGGCGGCGTTCGCGCGGCGGGAAGGGGTGGGGTATTCGACGTTTGCGAGCTGGGTGCAGCAGGAGCGGGCGGCCGTCGGGCGGTCCGCCGCGGCGGCACCGAAGCTGCGGTTTGCCGAAGTGCAGGTGCCGGTGGTGAGGCCTGGGGTGGCGGTGGAGGTGGCGCTGGCCGACGGAACTGTGGTGCGCGGAGCCGACGCGCGGGCTGTGACGGCGGTGGCCCGGGCGCTGGCGGCCAGCGCCGACGCCGGCCGTTTGATCGCGTCGGATTGGTTACCATTACGAAAAGGTCCTACACCCCGGTTCGGGTAGATTGGTCACCATTACGTCAGGTTGCCCGCGCTACGGGGCACAGTCACCAACGGCACACGGTGGGTGGATCTGATGGATGGGGAGGATCAAATTCACGGCTTGCCCACAGGGGGGGAGATCAGTTTCATAACCCGTAGCGCCACTGCGGGCGTAGTATAACGGCTATCACGTGAGCTTCCCAAGCTTGAAACGAGGGTTCGACTCCCTCCGCCCGCACCAATTTACATTACGCTAATAATACGGTAGTTACACGTTATTTTTTACGAGTTAGCAAAAAGTTACAGCGACAGTTACAGCAAGTCCGGCGTTGTGCGGGTTTGTGCGGCAGGATTCGCCCCCAGCTTTATCATGGAACGCGGCCGAAGCATGGAAGTGCCACAGAGCATGCTCAGCCTCCTGACAGGAGGCAAGGCTGACCCCGCCGGCTTGGTTTTACTACCCCGTGACTTCGCCGGAGAGCACCTGTGCCCCGGCGTCAATTGCCGCCGTTAACGTCGCCGGCATCGCCAAGTTGGGGTCCAAAGTCAACGGGACCGCCGAAATCCACGGGCAGGCCGCCTTCATCAGGCGGGCCAAAGCCACCGGGGCCACCGCCGAAACCGCCGAAACCACCGGGGCCGCCGCGTCCGCCAAATCCGCCCGGCCTGCCAAATCCGCCGCGCGAGCCAAAATCCGGCGGGCCGTCTGCCCAGTTAGGTGGTCCGAAACTGGGATCATCCAGTGCATTATCGTTGGCGAATAAAGTCCTGTTGCCCGCGTCTTCCGTCAGCGTCATCCCGTGTGCCTCGTCTACACCACCCCGCCTCCGAGCTCTTCGCACTTCAACTCCGTCTCTTGACTCCTTCCATTGCTGACTCCTGTCATATCCTGTTTCGGGGCCGGATGGTCCACGGTTGGCGGCGGATCTGGTGGAGCGCGCGATGGGTGCCGACGAGTTCGGCACTGGCGGCGGATCACCGGCATGGCTCCTGAGATAGGCTGTGGTGCCAAGGAGGCAGAGCAACAGCGCGCTCACGGCGACGAGGCGGGGTTTGCGGTTGGATTTGGGCTTTCTGGATGGGTGATGCATAGGTGGTGTGGTTGCAGGAGGAGTGACGCGGCGATTGTAAGGTGCCGATGTGCGCGGGCCGGAGTATCGTTAAGCACGGGTAAAATTCGCCTTATCACTGGCAGAGAGCTGTCCTTCGCGGCGTGGCTCAATCCGCGACCATCCGCGCCACTTGCGCGCCGGCGGCGCATCAACGGAAAAAACTCCTTCTCCTCATTTAAGTGGATTAGCGTTTAAATTCCGCCCTCAGCCCAATCGTTGGGAGCAGCAAGTCTGCGCCCCTACAT
>JBAXLL010000324.1:0-2449 GCA_037134835.1 Verrucomicrobiota bacterium | reverse complement strand
GCCCCAAACCGCCCGAGACCTGCTGCGAGATGCCACCACCCTCGGCGTCGCTGCGCTACACTTTGTCCTGACGGAAAAATCCGACCCAAATTACGCCGCCAGCACGCTCTGGACTACGGGCGAGTGGCGACGCCACCTCCTCGCTGGTGCCGCACAGGCGTTCGACACCCATCTGCCTCAAGTGACATGGGGACTACCGCTGGCCGATGCGCTCGCCTTGCTCCCATCCGCCATAGCTCTGCCCGCTGCCAAACGTATCACGCTCGACAACTACGAGGCCATCTCACCGCTCGCCGCACTCCTGCCCACCGATAGCACGGAGGCAGGGTCGGCCTCTGAATGGCCTGCCGAGTCTCCTGGGCCAGCGGGTGACCGGTCAGAGCCTGGCCTCACCCCAATCCCCAACCAATCCCCTATGCGCGTTGTCCCTTTGCTCCTGCTCGCGTTTGGTCCCGAGCGTGGCTGGGGTGTGAAAGATCGCGCGCTGCTGCGGGCACAGGACTTTACGCACGCCCACCTCGGCTCGCGCCCGCTGCGCCTGGAAACTGCCGTGGTCGCCGCGTTGGCGATCGCGAAGGCAAAGTGCCGCTAGCTGTAGGGCGGGGTTGGCAACTGGGCAAGACTGCGGCCAACACGATCCATTCTATCTCTCCCTAGGCGCACTGCTCCCGCCGAAAGATGCACACCGTCGGCTGGTGTGCACCTTTGCCGCCAAGACGCTTCAGGCACGTCCAGCCGGGAGGCTGCAGTGTGATTTCGCCGGGCAGTTCAAACACCACCAATGCGTCCGGCTTCGCCGCCAGTATATCGGTCAGCCGTAAGAAAATTTTCGGCGCAACCTCGGTGATCAGCTCATAGGGCGGATCAATGAAAACCAAGTCCGGCTCCGCGCCCGCCTCGGGCCGCCAGGCGAGTGCGTCCATTTCGCGCACGGTAAGGTCCCTCTCGTCGCGCCCGAGGCTTTTGCACACGGCGCCGAGATTGCGCCTCAGGCAGAGGGCGGCCCGGACGCTTTGCTCGACCCACTCGCCACCCATTGCGCCGCGACTGAGCGCCTCCAGCCCGTAGGCGCCGCTGCCGGCAAAGAGATCGGCGAAACGCGCCCCGGGCACCCGTGCGGCCAGGCTGGAAAAGACGGCCTGCCGCAACCCGTCCGTCGCCGGACGGACGGCGTCGCCCTTGGGGGCCATGAGCGGGATACCCCGCGCGACTCCACCGCTGATTCGCATGGAGCCATGCCAGAATCCTCCGTCCGGCTTGGCAAACGTGAAACACCGGTCCGCCGAGGCGCTCCGGGCCCTCATTCACGCCGCAACTCCCGGCCCATCAGCGCGGCGAGTGCGGCGGCCGGTCTTTTGCCTTCAAAAAGCACTCGGTGCATCTCGCCCAGGATCGGGGCGTCCAGCCTGCGTGCGACGCACAATTCGGCAAATACTCCGGTCGCCCGGTAGCCCTCGACCACCGTCTTGCGCCCGGCGAGCAGCTCGGTGATGGCGCGACCCTCGCCCAGGCGGTGGCCGAACTCGCGGTTGCGGCTCCACGGACCGTAGCACGTCGCCACGAGGTCGCCAAAGCCGCTCAGCCCGTAAAATGTCTCCGCCCGCGCACCGAGCGCGACCCCGACACGCACCATCTCGGCCAGTGCCCGTGTGAGCAATGCGGCGCGGGCATTGTCGCCTAGTCCCAGCCCTTCGCAGCAGCCGGCCGCAATGGCGTAGACATTTTTCAGGCAGCTGCCGATCTCCGCGCCCGTCACGTCGTCGGTGGTGTAAATCCGCAGCGCCGGCCCGCTCAACGCGGCCTGCGCGTCCGCCAGCAGTCCTTCCGCGCCCGCCACCGCCAGGACCATCGCCGCCGGCTGCCCGCGCGCCACCTCCGCCGCGTGGCTCGGCCCGGTGAGAGCGCCGGCAGCCACTTCGGGCACCATGGCGGCGATCACTTCGCTCGGACGCAGATGCGTGCCGGTCTCCAGCCCCTTGGCGAGGCTGACGACGAGCCGGAGCTGCGTCGCCAGCCCCAGGCTGTCGCGCAGCCGCCCGCACGTTTCGCGCAATGCGAGCGAAGGGCACGCGATCAGCACGGCCTCCGCCTCCATCAGCACCGGCGCGAGCTCGTGGCCGACCTGCAGGCTGGGTGGCAACGGCACGCCGGACAGGTAGTCGGCATTCTCGCGCGCCGAGGCCAGCGCGAGCGCCTGCTCGAACCGGCGCGGCGCCAGCGTCACCGTGTGGCCGAGCCGCGAAAGATGAATGGCAAACGCAGTGCCCCACGCACCTGCGCCCAGGACGGCGAAATTCATGCCGGATGCTTAACCACGGATTTCACGGCTGGTCACGGACAAAACGGCACGGTGCCCGATCGTGGGATTTGGATCCGAAGTCCCGCCCGCCACAGAGGCAACCCCTTCCATCGCGGTCGGAATCCACGCTCACTTCAAAAAGGCCGGTAG
>JBAXLL010000323.1:0-2471 GCA_037134835.1 Verrucomicrobiota bacterium | reverse complement strand
ATCGCCATGGTCTTTTCGGTTGTCCTCCACGCCCATCGAATGCAGCGTTGGTTCACGCTGGATGCTAATGTGGCCACCTTGGCACCCCGGCAGACCCCCGATTAAGCCCGCAACGACCGGCGCAATTGATAGCGCACGGACGGCGCTTTGGCTGATTTTATTGCGCACTGACGTTCGGGCAGTTTTAAGCGGGCTACAGCGGGCTCACGGCGGCTGCGCGGCATGGGTAGCGGGCCGGGCGCTGCACCCGGCTGTAGCGCCGTCGTAGCGCGTTACCCCAAAGGGGAGCGCCAGCGAGCGTGCCGCAGGCGCAGCGGCAAAACCGGTCCGGCGCCCCTGTTACCGCCTCCCGACCGCATACGCTCCCGGCCGCGGTCGCGGCGCGCCACCTAGGGCCTGCGCCAGCTGTCCTCAAATCCTTGGTGGAGGCGCGTTCCTCGCGCGGTTCACCCAGCAGCGCGAGCTTGCCGGTCAGCATAACGCTGTCGATCCCGCTGGTTGCGCCTTTCGCGTCGCTCATCAGCCGTTAAGCCGCTCCGTGGACGCCCGCCGCGACGAGGATGGCCCTTCGGCCGGCCCGCTTTGCCGCCATGGACGTAGGGCTGGTCGGCCGGCGGGATCGTGCCCACCCGCAGCAGGCGTGACCCGAACACCTCACCAAGGAACCGGGCCGCCGGCAGATCGGGTACCAGCTTGACCATCCTCCCCTGGTAGTCTCGGCGCCGGTCCGCACCGCGTGCCATGAACTGCGCCAGCGGGAGCCAGTAGAACTCCATGCGCACCTCATCGTCGGTGAGCCCACGCCAGTTCAGGAAGCGCCACATGTTGGGATGCGGTAGCATGGACGCCAGCCAGTTGAGGCTCTCCAGGTGGTCATAACCATTCAGCCCGGCTGAGCGCGGGGGGATGTAGGTGCCCTCGCTATAGCTCAGGCGATCACCCGTGTTCTTGGTCCAACCGAACGCGAAGCCGTGCAGCTCCTGCCGCAGGTAGGCGTCGATGTGTTCAAGTGGTGTCCGACCGTCGGCGAGCCGGGTCTTGCCATAGGTGGCGGTCCAGTGTCGCTCGGTGCAGTAGGCGATGGTGTCCTCGCTCCTGTTCCATGCGCGGGATCGCACCAGCCGCTCCAAGTCGGGATGCTCGCTGAAGGCGTGCCCCATGCGCGACCAGAGGCGAAAGAAGGCATGGTTTTGCAGCCATGCCCCCATGAAGGTCACGCGCTCAAAGCCCGCGAAGGCGCAAGGGTTGATCTCGGCGTAGACGAACAGCCTGGGATCGGCGACATCGGTCCGCGTGGACAGGGTGCGCTCCCAGCTACCGACGTGCGCGTAAACGGTGAAATTGGGATTAACCAGCCGCGACAGTAGCGGGTGGAGCAGCTGGTTCACCTCGTCCCCTCGCTTGAGCGGATCAGTGACGCTGTCGCGTACCCCCGCGCCATGCCGGGGCCGTAGCACGCTGAACTCGGCGCTTGGATCATCCAGCACCACACGATCGGTGATCACCCGGTGGTTCTCCACCAGCTGCCGGCTGAGGTCCTCGAAAGGGTTGAAGGCCTCGTCGACGAAGACGTTCCGCCATGCGTGCTGGTTCGGCCAGGGGTGTATGTCGAGAAAGGCCCTGAGCGTGACGAACAGGACCTCGGGCTGGTCGTGTGGCGTGCTCTCCGCGTGATCGAGGATGCGTCGTTTGACCGCGCCCGCTTCGTTGCCGCCGTGGATGGTGGTGATCATCACCTCCGGCAGCTCGCATTCCACCCTGATGCGATTGGCCCGCTCTGCCAGCTCATCGATCAGCGCGATCGTCTGCAGCACGAAGATGGCTTTGTGATTGAAGGCCGCGCATTGGCGCATGGCCCAGCGGAGCGCCGCCTCCGTCTTACCGGAGCCCGGGCTCGCGGCGCTGAAATGGAAATCTGACATGGTTCCCCCCTTGTTGATTGGTGCTTGGTCGATGGCTGCCAGCTGCCCTGCCGGTGCGACGCGCAATGTTGGATCGTGGGGAGCGACGAGGGATCAGCTTGCCGCTCCGCACCATTGACCGTTGCACCCCGGAAGGGACCGGAGCCGATCTATTTATGGCGAGACCGGTGATGGGAGGCGGATTGGCGCCAGGAATTTGGCCTGGAATTCTGATAGTGCCGGAGGGCGGTTTCCAACACAGTCAGGGTATGATGCTTCGCATCGACCGAGGACATCCGTCCGAAAACAATCCATATATGTAAGGAAAGTTTCAGGACGGATTATCCCCCTCCCTCAGGGCAGCGCTCGCAGAGCGCCGTTCAAGCCGCGCGAAGCGCGCGTTCCGACTGTGTTGGAATTGGGTGATCCACAACGCCGTACTGGGAGCCTCCGCTCGCTAGGCTCAGTATTCGCTCGGCAGCATCAGAACCCGGTGATTGCCGCTGGCCACGAGCCATAGCGTGATCTCGTCCAATGGGAAGTCAGTGTGGTCGATGGCCTGCGTGATGA
>JBAXLL010000322.1:0-2483 GCA_037134835.1 Verrucomicrobiota bacterium | reverse complement strand
CTCCTCGAACCTCTCGCGCTACGACGGCATCCGTTACGGCCACCGTGCGAAGGAAGCCAAGGACCTGCTGGACCTCTATTTTCAGTCGCGCGCCGAGGGCTTTGGCGCGGAGGTGAAACGCCGTATCATCCTCGGCACCTACGTCCTCAGCAGCGGCTACTACGACGCCTACTACCTGCGCGCACAGAAAGTCCGCACGCTCATCCGGCAGGATTTTCTCAACGCCTACCGCGAAGTGGACGCGCTCCTGACGCCCACCGCGCCCACGCCCGCGTTCAAGATCGGCGCAAAAGCCGACCCGCTGGCGATGTATCTGTGTGACATCTATACCATCGGGGTGAACCTCGCGGGCCTGCCCGGCCTCAGCCTGCCGTGCGGGTTTTCGCGCAGCGGACTGCCCATCGGCCTGCAAATCATCGGCCAGCCGTTTAAGGAGGCCGAGCTGCTCGCCATCGCCCACACCTACGAGCAGGCGCACGACTGGAAAAACCAACACCCCAAACTTTAATTTGAACCACGGAGACCCAGAGATCACGGAGAAGATCATCGGGGCGGCGATTGCCTCGTCAATTGAACCTCAGCGCTCTCTGTGCCTCTGTGGTTCAAATTTCTCTCCACATTATTATCCAGCATGAACTACGAAGCTGTCATCGGTCTTGAAGTCCACGTGCAGGTGAAGACCCGCTCAAAGATTTTCACGCGCGCCGCCGCCGGCTACGGGCACGAGCCCAATACGCTCACCGACCCGGTCGTGCTCGCCTTGCCCGGCACGCTGCCCGTGATGAACAAGGCCGCGCTCGACGCGACCATCAAGGCCGGCCTGCTGCTCGGCTGCGACATTGCGCCGGTCTGCAAATGGGACCGGAAAAACTATTTCTATCCGGACTCGCCGAAAAACTACCAGATTTCCCAATACGACCAGCCCCTCTGCCTCGGCGGCGCCGTCGAGATCGAACTGCCCGGCGTGGCGCGCAACGTGATGGGCGAGCATAAGAAAATCCCGCTCACCCGCATCCATCTTGAGGAGGACGTGGGCAAGCTCAACCATGGCGCCACGGACTCTCTCATTGATTACAATCGCGCCGGCACGCCGCTGATGGAGATCGTCTCGGAACCCGCAATGCACACGGCCGACGAGGCGTTTGCCTACCTCACCTCGCTCCGCACTACGATGATTTACGGCGGCATCTCAGACTGTGACATGGAGAAAGGGCAGCTCCGCTGCGACGCCAACATCTCCATCCGCCCCGTCGGCGAGACGAAGCTCGGGGTGAAGGTGGAGCTGAAGAATCTCAATTCCATCTCATTTGTGCGTGACGGCATCGCGCATGAGATCAAACGCCAGCTGGCCGTGCTGGCGGCCGGCGGCACGCTCGTGCAGGAGACGCGCGACTACGACGGCCAGACCGGCGCATCACAGTCGCTCCGCTCGAAGGAAATGGCGCACGATTACCGCTATTTTCCCGATCCTGATCTCATGCCGGTGAAGGTGGACGAGGTGTGGAAGGCACGCATCCAAGCCGAATGTCCCGAGCGGCCCTTCGACAAACAGCGCCGTTTTTTCGCCGACTATCAGCTGCCCTACACGCTCACCTCCGTGCTCGTGCCCGACCGCGAGCTCAGCGATTTCTTTGAGGAGACGGCGAAACTCGCCGGCGTGGACAAGGCGCAGGTGGTCGGAAACTGGATCGTCAACGACCTCCTGCGCGAACTCGGGGCCAGGCAGATCACGCTGGCGGACGCCAAGGTGCGGCCCGCCCACATCGCCGCGCTGGTCCGGCTCATTGATGCCGGCACGCTGCTCAACAACGCGGCCAAGGAAGTCTTTGTGGAGATGTTTGCCAGCGGGGAGCTGCCGGACCTGATCGCCGAACGGCGCGGCCTCAAAGCCGTGCACACCGACGTAGGTGAGCTGGAGCAATGGTGTCGCGAGTCCATCGCCGCCAACGCGAAGGCGCTGGGCGAGTTTAAGGCTGGCAAGGAATCAGCCATCAATGCCTTCAAAGGCCCCGTGATGAAAGCCGCCAAGGGCAAGGCCAACCCCAAGCTGGTGGACGAAACCCTCCGCCGCCTGCTGGCGGCGATGTGAGCCTTTCGTCCGGATGCCAGGTGTCCGACCCTTGAGGTCGGACGTTGCCTTGCCGCGCGTGACGCACTGAGATCCGGGTATGGATCACCTTGCGGCCGGAAAATTCTGGGACGCCAACGCCGACGCGTGGACGAAACTCGCGCGCGCCGGCCACGACGTGTACCGCGACCACCTCAACACGCCGGCTTTTTTTGCACTCCTGCCGCCGGTGACCGGGCTGCCCGGCCTCGATCTGGGTTGCGGCGAAGGCCACAACACCCGGCTGCTCGCCCGACGCGGCGCAATCATGAGCGCGATCGATATCGCACCGACGTTCATCCGCCATGCGCAGGAGGAGGAGGCGCGCGCGCCGCTCGGCATCACCTATCGCGAAGCGAGCGCAGTCGCGCTGCCG
>JBAXLL010000321.1:0-2485 GCA_037134835.1 Verrucomicrobiota bacterium | reverse complement strand
GTCAGGCTCATAACCTGAAGGTCGTTGGTTCAAATCCAACCCCTGCACCCAATTTAATCCCCTCGTACCCACGGTGTTGCGAGGGGATTTTTGCAGGGTGTTTGCGCCGGTCCTTACGAAAACTCGGACTGCCGGGCGGACCAAGTCTCCTTACGACGGCTCGTAGTCCAGATACGGTCCGAGCCATTTCTCGGCCTCGGCGAGGGGGACAGACTTGCGCTTCGCGTAGTCTTCGAGCTGGTCCTTCCCGAGTTTGCCGACGGCGAAGTATTTTGAGTCGGGGTGGTTGAAATACTGGCCGCTCACGCTGCTCGGCGGGTGCATGGCGAAGCTTACCGTCAGCTCAATGCCCGTATTGCTTTCGGCGGCGAGGAGGTCGAAGAGGAGGCGTTTCTCAGGGTGGTCAGGACACGCGGGGTAGCCCGGCGCGGGGCGGACGCCACGGTATTTTTCGCGGATCATCTGCGCCATCGTGAGGTTCTCGGTGCGACCGTAGCCACAGAGGTCGCGGGCGTATTTATGCATCAGCTCGGCGAGGGCCTCGGCGAGGCGGTCACCGATCGCCTTGGCCATGATGGCGGAGTAGTCGTCATGTTTCGCTTCGAACTCTTTCGCCAACGCCTCGACGCCGTGGCCGGCAGTGACGGCAAAGCCGCCGATGTAGTCGAGTCGGCCGGAGTCGCGCGGCGCGAGGTAGTCGGCGAGGCAGTGGTTGAACTGGCCGGCGGGTTTCTCGGCCTGCTGGCGGAGGAAGTGGAACGTGGTCAGCACGCGGCGGCGGGAGGCGTCGGCATAGACCTCGACATCGTCGCCGACGGCATTGGCGGGCCAGAACCCGATGACGGCGCGGGCGGTGTAGCGCTTCTCGGCGACGATGCGGGCGAGCATCGCCTGCCCTTCGGTGTAGAGCTCGGTGGCCTGCTCACCGACCACCGGGTCTTGCAGGAGGTCGGGGAAGCGGCCGTGGAGCTCCCAGGCGGAGAAGAAAGGGCCCCAATCAATGAAGGCAGCGATCTCGGCGAGCGTGAGAGGGAAGGGAGTGGGGCGGAGACCTTCGCCCGTCTGGCCGGCGATGTTGGCGAGCGGGTCGCTGGTGAACACGCGCGTGCCGGTGAACTCGGGGGTCGGGATGTCCACGGTGGCCCAGTCGGTGGGCTGGCGGCGGGCGCGGGCGTCGGCGAGGGAGAGGAGCTTGCGCGCGCCGCGACGGTTGGCGAACTCCACGCGCTGCTTTTCCTGCTTGGCGCGGATTTCGGCGACGTAGGCGGGCTGGGTGTCGGGGTTGAGCAACTGCGAGACGACGCCGATGACGCGGGAGGCGTCGAGGACGTGGATGATGGGCTCGTCGTAGTTGGGCGCGATCTTGATGGCAGTGTGCGCGGCGGAGGTGGTCGCGCCGCCGATGAGCAATGGGAGCTTCCAGCCGAGGCGCTGCAGCTCCTTTGCGACGTGGACCATCTCATCCAGCGAAGGGGTGATGAGGCCGGAGAGGCCGATTAGGTCGGCCTGTTTCTCGGTGGCGGCAGTGAAGATTTTCTCGCAGGCCACCATGACCCCGAGGTCGAAGACCTCGTAGTTGTTGCACGCGAGGACGACGCCGACGATGTTCTTGCCGATGTCGTGCACGTCGCCCTTGACGGTGGCCAGGACGATTTTGCCCTGGGTGCGGGCCGTGCCGCCGCTGGCGACGAGCTGGCGTTTTTCCTCCTCCATAAACGGCTGGAGGTAGGCGACGGCCTTTTTCATCACGCGGGCGCTTTTCACGACCTGCGGGAGAAACATTTTGCCGGCGCCGAAGAAGTCGCCGACGACGCGCATGCCGTCCATGAGCGGCCCCTCGATGATGGTGAGCGGCTTGAGGTATTTTTTCCGGGCTTCTTCGGTGTCGGCTTCGATGAAGGCGTCAAGGCCCTTCACGAGCGCGTGGGAGAGGCGCTCCTCAATTACCCAAATTAGGACACTACCCTCTCCCCCTCTGAAAACCCGCCTGCGCCAAAAATAACTTCGGCAAGGGGCTGGCGGAACGGGGGAACGGGGAGCGTGGGTTTTCTTTTTTGACGGGGCCGGGGTCGGGGCAAACCTGCGCGCATGGCCTTGCGGACTCTCGCCGTCGATTTCAACTCCTACTTCGCTTCGTGCGAGATGCAGGAGCGGCCTGAGCTGAGGGGCAAGCCCGTCGGGATCGTCCCGGTGCTGGCGGAAACGACGTGCTGCATCGCTGCCAGCCGGGAGGCCAAGGCGCGGGGCGTCAAGGTCGGCACCCGCATTGCCGAGGCCCGCGCTCTCTGCCCTGGCATCGTCATGGTGGCGCAGCGGCCTGAGCTTTACATCCGGTATCACCGCCGGCTCGTCGCGGAGATCGAGGCATGCATCCACGTCACGGCAATAAAGTCCATTGATGAGGTGGAGTGCGACCTGACCGCGACCTTTGCCCCGCGTGAGAAGGCGGAGGCCGTGGCCCGGCAGATCAAGACGCGGGTGGCCC
>JBAXLL010000320.1:0-2506 GCA_037134835.1 Verrucomicrobiota bacterium | reverse complement strand
GTCATGGGCATGGCGCACCGTGGCCGCCTGAGCATCCTGACCAACATCCTCCGCAAGCCCTTTGAGGTGCTGTTCGAGCAATTTTCGGAAAACTACCTGCCCCACGCCGTCGGCGGCGACGGCGACGTGAAATATCACCTCGGCTATGAGGCGGTGCTGTCCACCCAGGCGGGCCCGACCGTCGAGGTGCGCCTTGCGGCCAACCCCTCGCATCTGGAAATCGTCAACCCAGTCGTCGAGGGCAAGGCCCGTGCGCGCCAGCGGTTGCGCGGCGACACCGAGCGCCGTCGCGTGTGCCCGTTTCTCATTCACGGCGACGCCGCCGTCGCCGGGCAGGGGGTCGTGGCGGAGACGCTCAACTTTTCGCAGCTCCCCGGCTACCGGACGGGCGGCACCGTGCATTTCGTCATCAACAACCAGATCGGCTTTACCACCGATCCGGCGGACGCCCGCTCGACGCGCTACTGTACCGACGTGGCGAAGATGATCGAGGCTCCCATTTTCCACGTGAACGGCGACGACCCCGAGGCCGTGTGCTACGCCACCCGCCTCGCGCTGGAGTTTCGCGTGAAGTTCGGCCGCGACGTGTTTGTGGACATGTTCTGCTACCGCAAGCATGGCCACAACGAGGCCGACGAGCCCGCGTTCACCCAGCCCGTGCTCTATAAAACGATCGGCACCCACCCGCAGGTTTCTGCCATCTACACCGAGCGCCTGCTCGCTGACGGCACGCTTGACGCCGCCGGGGCGGAGGCCATCAAGGCCGAATATACCGCCGCGATGGAGGCCTCATTTGAGAAGGCCAAGGCCGTTGAGGCCGCACGCTTGGCGGCCGGCGAGCACGCGGATGCGTTTCGCGGCTCCAATGCCGTCTTCCAGCCCGGCTACCGCCACGCGCCCGTCGCCACCGCCGTCTCGCGCGAGCTGCTCGACCGGACGGTCGTCGGCCTCACCACGCTGCCCGAGGGCTTCAAACCCAACCCGAAGATCAGGCGTTTTCTGGACGCGCGCACCCACGCGCATCGTGACGGCGGTCCGGTGGACTGGGGCTTCGGCGAAGCGCTCGCGTTTGGCACGCTGCTCCTCGAAGGAACGCCCGTGCGCCTGAGCGGGCAGGACTGCGAGCGCGGCACCTTCAGCCACCGCCACTCCGTGCTGCACGATGCGGAGACCCGCGCGAAATACACGCCGCTGGCGAACCTTGGCGAGGGGCAGGCGAGCTTCTGTGTCTATAACTCGCTGCTCTCCGAGGCCGCGGTGCTGGGCTTCGACTACGGCTACTCCCTCGACTGCCCGCAGATGCTCTGCCTCTGGGAGGGCCAGTTCGGCGACTTCGCCAACGGGGCGCAGGTCGTGATTGACCAGTTCCTCGCCGCCGGCGAGTCGAAGTGGCAGCGCACGAGCGGCATCGTGCTCCTGCTCCCGCATGGCTACGAAGGGCAGGGGCCTGAGCACTCTTCGGCCCGGCTGGAGCGTTTTCTCCAGCTTTGCGCCGAGGGCAACATCCAGGTCGCCAATCTCACCACCCCCGCGCAGCTTTTCCATGCGCTGCGCCGGCAGATGAAGCGCGAGTTCACCAAGCCGCTCATCATCATGTCGCCCAAGTCACTGCTGCGCCTGCCGGCCGCCGTTTCGCGGCTGGACGAGTTCACCGGCGGGTATTTTCAGGAGGTGCTCGACGACCCGAACTACGAGACGACGCTTGGCACCAAGCCGCCTTTCGCCGTCGCGCCCACCGCTGACAATCTAAAATCCAAAATCCGAAATCCAAAATCCGCGACTCGCCTCATCCTTTGCTCGGGCAAGGTCTATTACGACCTCGTCGCCCACTGCGCGAAAAACAACCTCACGGAGACAGCCCTCGTGCGTGTCGAGCAGCTCTACCCGCTCCACCGCAACCGTCTCGCGGCACTGGCCGACGCCTACAGCCGCGATGCCCGCCTCGTCTGGTGCCAGGAGGAGCCGCAGAACATGGGTGCGTGGAGTTTCCTCGCGCCGCAGCTCGCGGAAATTTTCGGCCGCCCGCCCATCTACGCCGGCCGCCGCGCCGCCTCGTCCCCTGCCGTCGGTGCGCTCGCCCGTCACAAGCTCGAGCTCGCAGCATTGCTACAAGACGCGTTTAATCTCTGAGTTTTCAACGCAAAGACGCCAGGCTGCAAAGAACCATTGGTTTTTCTTCGCAACTTTGCATCTTCGCGTTTCAATTTCGTCCCTTTAATTTATGCCACTTCTCGAAGTCAAAATCCCACCGATGGGCGAATCCATCAGCACCGGCGTGCTCGCCAAGTGGCACGTCGCCGATGGTGCGCTCGTCAAAAAAGACCAGCCCCTCTTCGAGTTGGAGACCGACAAGATTACCAGCGAAGGCACCGCCGAGGCCGCCGGTGTGATCGCCTTCAAAGTCGCTGCCGGCACCGAGGTGAAAATCGGCCAGGCCGTCGCCACGATTGACACCGCCGCGACCGCCGCCGCCCCGGCTCCGGCCGCGCCTGCGCCCGCACCGGCC
>JBAXLL010000319.1:0-2516 GCA_037134835.1 Verrucomicrobiota bacterium | reverse complement strand
GTCGCTCACCTTGCCCGCTGCGCCCTCCGCAGGGTCGCCCGGTCAATTTTGCCCGACGCGTCGCGCGGCCATGCGGTCTCCGGCACGGCCACCAGCCGCTTCGGCCGCTTCCACATCGCGAGCGTCTCCAGTCCCGCCGCCACCCTGGCCGGATCCGGGACACGACCGCCGGCGGGATAACACGCGATCACCACTTCGCCCCATTGTGGATCCGGCACGCCGATCACCGCCACATCGGCAAATTCGCCCGTCGCGCGCAACACCGCCTCCACTTCGTTGGGCTCCACTTTTTCACCGCCGGTGATGATCAGCGTGTCGTGCCGACCCGTCACGTGCAGGCTCCCGCGTTCGTCAAAAAAGCCCCGGTCTCCCGTCCGCCACGCACCCACCGTACGCCAGTCCGGCCAATAGCCACGAAACAGCGACTCGGCCTCGACGAGGATCTCGCCCGCCTCTCCTACCGTGATCTGTCCGTGCGGCAGCGCCGTCCCGCAGCCACGTCCGCCCCCACGGAACTCCTCTGGTCGCAGCGCCGCAACCGCGGCCGCCGTTTCCGTCGCTCCGTAAGTGAACGCCAGCGGCAGCCCGGCCCGCGCCCCGGCCTCCGCCAGTTCCGCCCACGCCGGCCCGCCGCCCACCAATACAGCGCGAAACCCGCGCAGCCAGACCACGGCCGCCGGCCAGGCCAGCAGCCGTTGCAACTGCGTCGGCACGAGCGAGAGAAAACACCCCTCGGCAAATTTTGTCGGATCCGGCCGGCCGGCCGGATTTGCCCCCGGAGCTTCCGCAAAGGAGGCCTCAAGCTTCTTCCACTCGCAGGCCAGAAAACTTCCGCGCGTCAGCTCAGCACGCAACCATCCCATCAGGCCGCCCACATGGTGCAGCGGCAGCACGCCCACCGCATTCACCCGCGCCACCCCAAAGTGCGTGCAAAATCCCCGCACCGCCGCATGCAACGTGTCCTGATCGTGCCGCGCCAGCTTGATCCGTCCCGCCGACCCGCCCGTCGGGATGCACAGCCAGCCGTGGGAGATCTGGGAGTTTGGATTGTCCGATGTTGGCCTGCCGGCCTCGGTATGGATTTTCGATTGAACCAAAACATTGAACTGCGACCGCTCAGCCGCACCCCAGTCTGGATTCGCCAGAAACACGGTGCCACCGGCCGCCACCGCCTCGGCAAATGCCTCGCGAAACCGCCCGGGCTCGCGCTCCTCGACGACGACTCCATCCCGGGCCTCGGCGACGATACCGTCGGCTGATCGCACCCGCAGCAGCCGGGCTAGCTCAACGCGTTCCATACGGCCTCCGGGTTAAGATTCTCTACGTCTCTAGCGCTGATGAACGGGGCCGTCCACGGCCCGTCAAACCGCGCGTCGGCAAAGAGCGGCCATACGCCAAAACCCAGGGCACGCCGCGGAATTGCCGCCGGGATTTGAATCTTCAATTTTGCGGTCATCGGCACTCCCGGCTCCTGACTCCTGACTAGCGACTCCCGACTCCTCACCTCCGTCTCCTCTCCTCCCGCGCTCCATGCAAACGCGGCGCGCAGCGCCGCCCGCGCCCCCACTGCCGTCTCCAGGGCACTGGAAAAAACCACGTCCGCCTGCGCCGCGTGCAGCCGGGCCAGCATCCGCCCCGGCTCGCCGAGCAGAGCGGGCTTGATCACAAATATTCCCCGCCAGCCCGCGGCCAGCCACCGCTCCAGATCGTCCGCCCCCGCGAGGGATTCATCCAGCGCGAGTTTCGTCGGAAAATCTTCCGCCAGACCGCGCAGCAAATCCTCCATGCGTGCGGACCGGGCCGGGTCCCGCGCCGTCCCGCCCAGCGGAAGCAGACAAGGCTGCTCGACAAACTCCACCGGCCGCTCGGCGCAGCGCTCCAACCACCGCTCGGCCGCGCGCCGGTCCCAAGCGCCGTTGGCGTCGAGCCGCAGCCGTGCGCCCGGCGCCAGCTCCGCGCACAGGTCGTCGAGCAGCGGCAATTCTTCGCCTACCGGAGCAACCCCCACTTTCCACTTGAAGGTGCAAAACCCCGCCTCGCCCAACCGCTTGATTCTTTCCAAGGCGGGGCGCCCTGCCGGCAGCAGGGCCGCCACTGGCAGCGACGGCACCATCGCCGAAAGGCGGGGGATGCCGTCCCCCACGCGCGGGGGCTGCTCCGTGGCGCCGGATGCTCTCTTTTCGTCCGCCTGGTCGAAAATTTCCGCGCGCGCTCCCGCCAGCGCAAACTGCACACACCCCGGCGTCTCGCTCCCTGCGGCTCGGGAGGCCGGCCCCATCTGGCCGTCGAGGCAGGCCGCCAACTGCTCTGCGGTCACGCGTTCACCCAGCGCCCGCACTGCCGCTTCCGCCTCATCTACCGTCTCCGTGCCAAACTCCGGCAGCGGCGCGACCTCACCGAAACCCACGCGCCCGGTGTCATTTTCCTCGAACCGCACAATGATGCCGCTGCGCTCCGTCATCACCCCATGCGCCGTCCGCACCGGGCCCCGGAAGGGCAACGCATAGCGACGATAC
>JBAXLL010000318.1:0-2533 GCA_037134835.1 Verrucomicrobiota bacterium | reverse complement strand
CCCTGCCTCACTTATTCCACGGCGCCTTGGCGATCAGCAGGCCCATGCCGCACCAATCGGTGACGCCGGCGAAGATGAGGCCGAAGCCGATGAAGCCGCTGAGGCCGTAGAAGCCTGGGTGGACGAAGGTGCCCAGCATGACGCCGGTGAAGACCATGGTGCCCGCGGCGATACGGACCTGGCGTTCGATCGAGATCGCGCCGCGGGCATCCTTGTCGATGGGCAGGCCGGCCTGCTGGCAGGAGTTCGTGCCACCCTGGACGACGAGTGTCTTCAGTCCACTGGTAGCGAGCTTCTTGGCCGCGACGCGGGCCCGGCCGCCGGAGGCGCAGAGGAGCACCACGGTTTTCTGGTCGTTGCCGGCGAGCAAGGCGCGGACGTTGAGGTCCGTGACGTTCTCGAGGGGCAGGTTGACTGCACCTTGGACGCGGCCGGAGCGGAACTCGGCCGGCGATCGGACATCGAGCAATAGTGCCCCGGCGCTGGCTTCGGCCATAACGTTCATTGGGTGCAGTTCATCATGACTATCTGGAGCCAGTGTGCCCGGTGCTCCGCACGCCTTCACCGAGCCGCAGGCCGTCGCAGAGGAATCAATCACCTGGGTTGGGCGATTGAGTGCGAGGTCGCGCACATAAGTCGCCCCGCTGATATTAAAGGCATTAAAACCATGCTCGCGGAGCAGACGCGTGCCTACGTGGGCGCGCAGGCCGCTATGGCAGACGACGGCAGTGGGCTTAGTCTTATCGAGTTCGCCCAAGCGTTCGCGGAGCGTGTTGAGCGGGATATTATGAGCGTGGTCGGCGCCGATGAGTTTCAGCTCTGCGCGTTCGTCAGCCTCCCGAAGGTCGACCACCTGATAGGTAGAAAAATCCACGTCGGGCTGCAGAATAGGCGACAGACCATCGAGGTCGTTCATCGCGGCGAAGGCGGCCATGTGCAGCGGATCCTTGGCCGAACCGAAGGGTGGGGCGTAGGCGAGGTCGACCTGCGCGAGGTCGTGCACGGTGCCACCGAAGTGGAGGAATGCGGCCACGACATCGAGGCGCTTGTCGATACCCGCACCGCCGACCGCCTGAGCTCCGAGGATGCGGCCCGTACTGGCTTCGTAGATCAGCTTCAGTGTGAAAGATTTCGCACCTGGGTAATAGCTCGCGTGATGGTTCGCCGTAATATGAACCGCACGGGCGTTAAGCCCGCGTTTCAGGGCAGACTTCAGTGAATCACCGGCAATACCTGCACCGAGGCCGAAGACTTTGATGATTGCGGTGCCCCAAGCGGCGGGCGCCTGGGCGGACTTGCCCGTCGCGGCGTGTTCGCCGACGAGGCGGCCGGTGCGGTTGGCGATACCTGCGAGCGGGATGCGTCCGCGTAGTCCCGTGGTACCGAGGCGGTATTCCGCGGCGTCGCCGACGGCATAGATATCGAGATCCGCCGTGCGCTGGTATTCGTCGGTCAGGATGCCGCCCGTGGGGCCGATGCCGAGTCCGGCGGCGACGGCGAGTTGGTTATAAGGACGCACGCCGAGGCCGAGGATGACCAGGTCGGCTTCGACGGTGACACCGTTCTCCAGGACGACGCCGGTCGCCGCGCCCGCGGCTTCGCGGATCGCGCTGAAGCCCGAACCGGAGATCAGGCGGATGCCATGGCGGAGAAGTTCGCGGCGGAGAGGCTCGGCCATCTCGGTGTCGAGCGGAGGTAGCACTTGGCCGATTTTTTCAATCAAGGTCACATCAAGTCCGCGTTCCTTCAGTTGTTCGGCGACCTCGAGGCCGATGAAGCCTGCGCCAACGACTGCGACCTTCTTGACCGAAGGCAGCTGGGCGAGGATACGATCCATGTCCTCGATATTACGGAGCGAATGCACGCCCTTGGAGCGGACGCCCGGAACGTCGGGGATGAGCGGGGCCGCACCGGGGGCGAGGATCAGCTTGTCGTAGGATTCATCGTATTCCGTGCCCGCGACGTGGTCGCGGATGCGGACGGATTTTTTCGCGCGATCGATGGCGAGGGCCTCATGGCGCACGCGGACCTCGATGTTGAAGCGCTTCTTGAACATCTCGGGCTTCGCCACGAGCAGCTTGGCGCGGTCTTGGATGACGCCGCCAAGGTGGTAGGGTAGGCCGCAGTTGGCGAAGGAGACGTAGGCGTCTTTTTCCAGCATGATGATGCGGGCCTGTTCGTTCATGCGACGGGCGCGCGTGGCAGCCGAGGCGCCGCCGGCGACGCCGCCGATGATGAGGATCTTAGGGGAAGGGGTCATAAGTTATTTGGTAAAATGGGTACGGATGCAGCCGAGGATCATCAGGCAGCCCGCATGAGCCACGCGGTAGCGAGCGTTGCGGCCAGCGCGCTCAGCGGAGACGAGGCCGTGGGCACGAAGGCGCATGAGGTGCTGGCTGACCGTCGCCTGCGGGCGTCGGAGGCGGGTGGTGAGCTCTGAGACTTCCAGCGGGCCTTGCTCCAGCGCTTCGACGATGCGGAGGCGATCTGGATGGGAAAGGGTGCGGAGGGCCCCGGCGCACTGGCGGAGGAC
>JBAXLL010000317.1:0-2548 GCA_037134835.1 Verrucomicrobiota bacterium | reverse complement strand
GGGGTGGGGAGGGCGGGGCCATTTTCCGCGTGACGCCAGCCGGTTACCGGATCAATCCGCCCCAGGTAAAAATCGCCCCGAGCCGTGGTCTTGACCTGGTGACTTCTCTCGACGTGGACCTGCAAACCGTCGCCGAGGCCGCGCTCGGCGACGACCAGACCGGCTCGGCGGTGGCTATTGATGTTCGTACCGGTGAGGTGCTCGTGCTCGCGAGCACGCCTAGCTACAACCTGCAGGATTTCACCCCGCGCCCCAGTCAGGCCACGGTGGACGGCATCAATGCGCGTGGGGCATTTTTCAACCGGGCGATAAGTGGTTTCTATCCGCCGGGCTCCACGTTCAAGCTGCTGGTCAGCGTCGCCGGGTTGCGCTCCGGCGCGTTCACGCCTGAGCAGGTGATGGCGGAGCCGTGTACCGGACGCATCCAGATCGGCAATAGTTGGAAAACCTGTTTCAATGGCAATGAGATCCACGGGGCGCTGTCCCTCAGCGCGGCCATTGCCGAGAGCTGCGACATTTATTTCTATCAGGCCGCGCTTTTGACCAAACCCGATGCCATCGCTGCCGAAGCCCGGCGTTTTCATCTGGCCAGCCGCCCTGCGCTTGAGTTGAAGGGGCTCAAGGACCGTTCATTTATTCCTGATCCGGCATGGAAGAAAAGCGCCGGACGCGGCACATGGTTTGATGGCGACACGGCTAACATGGCCATCGGGCAGGGCGACGTGCAGGTCAGTCCGCTCACGATGGCCTGCTTCGCCGCCTCCCTCGCACGCGACGAGGTGTTCACGCAGCCCACGCTCCTCCACGATCCCGGCGCGCCCGTCCAGCATCACGAGCGCACCGGCCTCACGCCCGCCCAGCGCGCCGCGCTGCTTGCCGGCATGGAGGGCGCCACGGCCGCGGGCGGCACGGCCTCTTTTCTGAGCAAACCTACGGGGGACTCCTACATCCCCGGCCTGCGCATTGCGGGCAAGACCGGCACGGCGCAATTTACCGACCACGGTGCGAAGAAAAATATCGCCTGGTTCATCTGTTTTGCCCCG
This sequence comes from Verrucomicrobiota bacterium, assembly GCA_037134835.1. Taxonomy (GTDB): domain Bacteria; phylum Verrucomicrobiota; class Verrucomicrobiia; order Opitutales; family Opitutaceae; genus CAIYUN01. Next base: position 1,505 of record JBAXLL010000317.1, on the reverse strand, counting down.
GCGGAGGATCCTCGCATCGCCGTGGCAGTGGCCGTCGAAAGCGATGAACTGGGCCGGGATGAAAGCTTTGTGGGCGGCACTTACGCCGCCCCCAAGGCCCAGAAAATTCTCAAACGGTGGGCGGAAAAACAGGCTGCCAAGGTCCTGCCCGCCGTCCGGACGTTGAGTTTTTCGCTGCCCTCCGTGCCGTAAAATTCCCGAAACCAGACCGAAACCCGCGGGCAGGAATCTGCTGGCGGTCGATGGTTTGGCGGCGGCCTTTCCCTCTTCAATTTTTCAGTCCCTCTGTCTTTCCCTCGGCCGGCAGTTGCGCGGTGAGCTTCTCTTTCTGCTTTTGCAGGGCCGGCTCGTCCACAGCGGCGAGCAGCGCGCGCGCCTCGGCGGCTTCCCCTTGTCTGAGGAGCACGTTGGCCTCATGCAGGCGCACGGTCTGCCGCTCCACGCCGGGCTTCGCCCGTGTTTCCAGCCCGCGCCAGTGAATCAACGCGGCCTCCCAGTCGGGTTTTTCCACTTCATAAAAGGACTCGCCGTAGCGGTAGGTGAACTCAATCCGCTCCGGTGCCAGCGTCGCCGCCTGCCGGAACGCGTCCTGCATCGCCCGGTCCAGCGTCGTGCGCGTCCACTCGCCGCCTTTCAGAAAGTCATCGCGGCCCTCGCTGAGCAGATGGCCGAGCTGGAAGTGGTAGAGCGGCTCCTCCGGCGCGAGCTTGATGGCGGCGAGAAAATAGCTGACGGCCTCGAGTGGCCGGCCCTCCTCGGCAAGATAGTTGCCGAGCTGGTTTTTTACGAGCGGTACGTCGGGGTCGAGTTCATTCGCCTTGAGTAGCAGCGCGGCGGCGCGGCGGCGTTCGCCCAGCACCGGCTTGCCCAGCAGCAGCGCATAGCTCGCATAGCCGGCGGCGACCATGGGATAGTCACCGAGATATTGCTCGTAGTCGTTGACGAGCTTCTGGAATTTCGGCCGTAAATCTTCGAGCCCGGCATCCCCGTCCGCCTTGTCCGCCAAGGCGAGCAGTGCGCGCTGGCGCTCGACCAGCGCCTTCAGCTGGGTCTGTGCCTTGGACTCGGCGGCGGGCGATGGAGCCTTCTCTGTCGTCGCGGCGCGTAGCGATGCAGCGGGCATACTTCCGAGAGCGAGTGCGCAAAGGGTGGCCAGAAATTTCTCCCGAATCATGCGCCTATCAAACACGTCGCGTTCTCCTGCGCAAGGGTGCAAGCCACACTATCACCTCCGTCGCATTCATGGGCTCCGCCTCCCTTCTCCATTTCTCCGTGTTCCGGGTGCGCTCAGGCTTGCCCGCTGCGCCACCGCCGTTACCACTCACTTCATGCCTGCCCGCGAACTCGCCATCGGCTTCGACGCCGACGACACCCTCTGGCGCAACGAGGATCTTTTCGCCACCATGCACGCCCGTTTCGGCGCGCTGCTCGCACACTACCACGACGCGGTCACCGTCGAACGCGAGCTCCTCGCCACCGAGCTCCGCAACCTTGAGCCCTACGGC
>JBAXLL010000316.1:0-2550 GCA_037134835.1 Verrucomicrobiota bacterium | reverse complement strand
ACCATGGTTACTATAGCGCCCAGGAGTTTGGTTTCTCACCCTACGAGCCCTTGCGCGGCCAATTGGTTGAGCTAGGCCGGGCCTGTGTCCACATTGATCACCGCAATCGCGCCGTGCTCGGCCTGCTCTGGAAAGGCATCGCCGACTATGCCCGCGCGCGGGGGGGGCGCTGGCTCGTCGGTTGCAGCTCGCTGACCTCGCAGGAGCCGGCCGACGGTGCGGCCATGCTCGCCGCCTTCACACCCAAACACCTGGCGCCCGAACCGCTCCGCACCCACCCTTTGCCTGCCGTCGCCTGCCCGCTCGGCCGTGTCGCCACATCCCCGCCGCGCGTGCCGAAGTTGCTGGCCGCTTACCTATCGCTCGGCGCAAAAATCTGCGGGGCACCGGCGATTGACCGTGAGTTTCGGACGATTGATTTCCTCACCCTGCTGGATCTGGATGCGTTGTCAGCCGAAACGGTGGCGCGTTACCTACGCGGTTGAGGCGGCCTGCCTCCGGGCCGGCAACCAACCGGGGCAGGCATGGTCGCAAACCCTTCAGATAGGGTGCCACCGGCAGCCCGTCAGCCGTCTTGCGATTCACGGGCCGGCCCTTTTCACTCGGCCGCGCATGACTGTCTCCGACGACCTCTTCGCCCGCGCCCTCCGGCTCATCCCCGGCGGCGTTAATTCCCCCGTTCGCGCCTTCCGCTCCGTGGGTGGCACGCCGTTTTTCGTAAAAAGCGCACAGGGCGCGACGCTCACCACCGCTGACGGCCGGGAGCTGATTGATTTCGTCTGCACCTGGGGTCCCGCCATCCACGGCCACAATCACCCGCGCATCCGCGCCGCCATCGCCACCGCACTGGAGCACGGCACGAGCTTCGGTACGCCGAATCCTTATGAGGTCGAAATGGCCGAGCTGATCACGCGCTTCGTGCCGTCCATCCAAAAAGTCCGCCTCTGCAACAGCGGGACCGAGGCCACCATGTCCGCCCTCCGCCTCGCCCGCGGGTTCACCCGCCGCGACAAGATCATCAAGTTTGCCGGCTGCTACCACGGCCACTCCGATTCGCTTCTGATCAAGGCCGGTTCCGGCGCGCTCACCCACGGCCACCCCGACAGTGCCGGCATCCCTGCCGCGTTCGCCCAGGAAACCGTTGTGCTCCCCTACAACGATCGCGCCGCGCTTGAAACCGCCTTTGCCGCCAATCCGGGCCTGATCGCCTGCGCCATCCTCGAGCCTTACTGCGGCAACGTCGGCTTCATCATGCCCGACGCGGGCTATCTCCAATATCTCCGTGAAATCACTGCAAAGCACGGCGCATTGCTCATCTACGACGAGGTGATGACCGGCTTTCGCCTCCACCGCGCCGGAGTGCAAGGCCTCATTGCGGATGAAAATCTCAGATCCTCGACCCCAAACGCTACCTCCGCCTCGCTGCGTTTCGCACCGCCCTATGCCCCCGATCTCACCTGCCTCGGCAAGATCATTGGCGGCGGCCTCCCCGTCGGTGCTTTCGGCGGACGGGCCGACATCATGGACATGCTCGCGCCGCTCGGTCCGGTCTATCAGGCCGGCACCCTCAGCGGCAACCCGCTCGCCATGGCCGCCGGCATCGCCGCCCTCCGCCTCCTTGACGAGGAAAATCCCTACACCCGTCTCAACGCCCTCGGCCAGCAGCTCCGCGACGCCGTTCTCATCGCCGCCAAGGCCAAAGGCCTCCCCGTGCAGGTACCGCAATGCGGCTCGATGCTGAGCGCGTTCTTCACGCCGACGCGCGTGCGCGATTACGCCACCGCGCTCACTGGCGACGCTAGGCTCTTCGCCATGTTTTTCCACGCCTGCCTCGCCAAGGGCGTCTATCTCCCGCCCAGCGCCTACGAGAGCTGGTTCCTCAGCACCGCCCACGAAGGCCCGGCGATTGACCGGGCGTGCGAGGTGATGAGCGAGGCGATCAAAAATCTGTGAGGCGTCCAGCGATGCAGACCCGCACAAAACACGAACTCATCGTGATCGCGATCTCCGTGACCTTGGTGCTAGCGGTCATGATTTTTTTTGGAATTGTTCAGGCAAAAATGGGTCGCTTCGTTTTCAATGTGAGCATTATTTCGGAAATCGCGTCGGGAACCGAAGAGTATCGGAAAGCCTATGGAGCGCCGCCTGACACGCTGGACAACCGTGAGTTGGTCAAAATTCTCTGTCGCGGAGCAAACCCTGAGAAGAAAATTTTTCTGCCTTCCCACCCTGGCTCATCAATTTTCGATCGTATGCTGAATCCGAGCCACGACGCCTTCATTGATATCTGGGACCACGAGCTTCGCTTTCTCCCTGGCATCGACGGCAAAATCACCGTTTGGTCGGCCGGCCCCAACGGCATTTTCGAGGATCGCCCCGGCTCCGACGACATCCGAAGCCGGTGAGTTTGCCGGCACTTCGTGCCTCACTCCTGCCCGATTCGTCCGTGCCTGATCGCGACAGCGCGAAGTTTCTTCACCGCCAGCAAATCTTTTTCCCGCCCGATGGCCTGCTTGGCACGGACGAATCGGGCAGGAGTGAGGCACGAAG
>JBAXLL010000315.1:0-2551 GCA_037134835.1 Verrucomicrobiota bacterium | reverse complement strand
AAACTCCCGGGCGTGCGGGGTGCCGCCGGTGCCGGTGACCGCGTAGCGCAGCGCGTCGTTGCCGTGCGTGGGCTGCACGAGTTCCTGCAGGCGGCCCTTGGGGTTTTCGGCATCCTCGACGGTCGCCAGCCGCGCGGCGATATCGCCGTAGGTACCAAGCACCGTGCGGCGCGCGACCTCAAGCCCCGCATCAAGATAAAGCGCGCCCACGAGGGCCTCGAACGCGTCCTCCAGCGCGGCGAGCCGGTCGCGGCCGCCGGTGCGTGCCTCACCCGTGCCGAGCAGGAGGCATTCGCCGAGCCCGATCTCTCGGGCTATGCGCGCGAGAAAGCCGCCTTTCATGAGGGCGGCACGGCGGCGGCTCAGCATCCCCTCGCGCTCGGCAGGAAACCGTCGGAACAGCTCATCTGTGAGGATGAGCAGCAGCACCGCGTCGCCCAGGAATTCCAGCCGCTGGTTACTCTCGGTTCCGGCCGGATGGTCGGCCAGCCACGACGGATGCGTGACGGCGCGGATGAGCAGCGCGGGATCGCCGAAAGAGTGGGCGAGCCGCGTTTGCAACGCCGCGAGGGCTTGGGCATGATCGGGCGACGTGGACAACGGGAAAAAACTACGCCCACGACGTGGGCCGCCGGTCCGGGGTGCAACCCCAAAACTTGCCCCGCCGCATCCGGACCAAGGGCGGAAATTGGTCGGGGTGGCGAGATTCGAACTCGCGGCCTCTACGTCCCGAACGTAGCGCTCTACCAGGCTAAGCTACACCCCGATGTGTTTGACCGCAGCTAAATCCGGCTGCGGGAACGGCACGAAACGACAGGGCGGGTGGCGGTGCAACCTAAATCTTTGCGGACATCGCCCAGCGGCTGGAGAGATCGTCTCCCTCCTTCGTGATCAGGATAGGATGACCTCCGGGATCCGTCCTCCGTATTCTTGGCTTCCCGAATTCTGAATTAATTGATTTCGATTCCGCCTGCTGACATCTGGCTTCTGCCCTCTGCCCTCCGGCTTCCGTCTCCTGAATGGTTTTGTACCTGCTCAAGTGCCTGCAGGACTTTTTGCGCGGCACGACGACGAGCTCCACGCCGAGTTCCGGCATATCCGCCACGCCCTTGAGGTGGTCTGCGGTTCGCTCCGCGACGCGGAGCAGGCCACCGTGCAATCCCGCCAGATCACCGCCCTCGCCGCCGTGCATCGCCTGCTCCGTGTCCAGGCTCCGCCCCCGGACGACTCCCGCCAGCTGCTCCTCTTTTGAGCCCGGCGGACATCGGGCCGGGGAGATCGTAGCACTTGATCCCGCTACGATCCAGGCGGCCCACTGGCCTCCTCCCTCCTGTTCTTTGACATCGCCGGCGGTCGGCCGCCGTAGCTCCATCCCATCGTCACCCGCCCGCAACCTACGACGTCAGCGGCCACCTTCCCCGACGTCAGCGTGGTAATCGGTGCAAAATTCCTACGACCTCACTCCGGCCAAATCACCGACGTCAATTAGGCCGGGAACACTTACTGTCCTTCCACGACGCCATGCGCGCCCTCACCCCCTGACGCCACCCGGCCGCAGCCATCGGCTACGATCAGAGTGCGGCTCAAATCCCTACGACCAGCACGGCCAGAACGCTTGTGATGGGAACGCGGCTCCGCGGTTTTGCCGCACTCCCCTCGTAAGCACACGGCACGTTTCAATCCCACCCGGCCCGTGCCATCACAAATACGACCAGAGCGCGGCAATTCGGGGTGCAGATTACGAGGCCAGCCCGGCCAGACCGCGAAAATCCTTATGTGCTCAATTCGGCAAATTTTACGATCAGAAAAAATCGGTAACATCTATAGCTTGGCCACTTTGTAATCGGAAAAACGGCGGCGCGGCATCGCGGAGCTCGTGGCTGGACGGCGAAGGGGGGCGGCTTAAAAGTGGCGAGAGTCCTAAATCTGGAGAGTCAAAGTACTGAGGGGCCGAGGGCATGTCGGCCGCTCGCCGCCGCCTGCTTTCTTCTTTCACCGGTCGCCGAAAGCGGTTATTCATGGGCCATGCATTTCCGCCGTATCGTCCCGCTTGCCCTGGTTGCCGTCCTTGCGCTCGCCGCCGCCTACGCCGCGACACCCGGCGCACCGCCCGCCGCGTCGCCCGACGGCGCGCAAATCGAATCTCTCACCGGCCTCAAGGGCACGCTCAATGCCGGCGTCTTCAAAGTCACATCACCGCGCAACGAAGTGCCGATCAAGGTGGACGGCTGGCCGCTGTCGCCGTTCATGGGCCTCACCTCGTGGGCCGCGTTCGAAACGGACAAGAAGGCCGGCACGATGGTCATGGGTGACTTTGTGGTGTTCCAGGACGAGGTTGCGCCCGCGATGAAGGCCGCCCTGACCCACGGGCTTGAGGTCACCGCGTTGCACAACCATTTTGTCTATGACGAGCCGCACGTCCTGTTCATGCACGTCGGTGGCGCGGGCGAGGCCGCCAAGCTGGCCGGCGGCGTACGCGCGCTGCTTGATGCCGTCAAGGCCGTGCGTGCCGCCGCGCAGACCCCCGCCACCTCGTCCGGCACACCACCGC
>JBAXLL010000314.1:0-2560 GCA_037134835.1 Verrucomicrobiota bacterium | reverse complement strand
GTGGGCGCTGCGAACGTTGCCAGGGAGACGGGGTCATCAAGCTCGACATGCAGTTCATGGCCGATGCCTACGCGCCGTGCCCGAGTTGTGCGGGCCGGCGGTTCAACCGCGAGACGCTGGAGGTTCTGTTTCACGGCCAATCCATTGCCGATGTCCTCAACCTCACCGTGCGCGAGGCCATCACTCTGTTCCGCAACCTCCCGCGCGTGCTGGACAAGCTCGCCACGCTCGACGCGGTGGGCCTCGGCTACCTCAGGCTCGGCCAGCCGGCGACCACGCTCTCCGGCGGAGAGGCGCAGCGGCTCAAGCTCTCGCTCGAGCTGAGCAAACGCCAGCAAGGTGGCGTGCTCTACATCCTCGACGAGCCGACGACGGGACTGCACTGGGTGGACATCCAAAACCTGATGGACCTGCTCTTCCGGCTGCGTGACCAGGGCAACACCGTGATTGTGATCGAGCACAACCTCGACGTGATCAACCTCGCCGACTGGCTGATTGACCTCGGCCCGGGCGGCGGCGCGGCTGGCGGGGATTTGGTCTACGCCGGCCCGCGTAAGGAGATCGAGACCTGTGAACGCTCGCTCACCGGTGCGGCCTTGAAACGATGGAGCGCGCCGTCCCCGGCGCGTTGAAAATTTTACGCAAAATCACAAGAGACGAAGGCGTGGAGCAGGAAAATGGAATCGATGGGAATAATTCAGAAGCCATGAGATGCCATTGGGTTGATTCAGGGTTTCCTGGCTTCTGAATTATCTCCTCTGTCTTGCGTCTGTTTCAGCGCGTGCAGGCGCTGGTCAATCTTGTTCGCCGTGATGACACCGTAATTGATGGTGCCAAGCCAGCCGGACATGATGATGCCCACGCTGCCGGCATGAAACAGGCCGGGCAGTTTTTCGGGCAGCTCCATCGAGACCTTCAGCCCCTCGAACTTCGTCCCGAAAGACGTGCCGCCGAGATGCGTCGTGTAGCGCTCGATGGTGCGTGGTGTCGCCGCCTCCATCCAGTCAATCTTGGCGCGCACGCCGGGGATGTAGCCCTCCAGCGCGGCGAGCGACTCCTCGATGAGCCGCTTTTTCTCGCGCTCATACTCGTCCTCGGAGAGCCGCGTCCAGTCCGCGTAATTGCTGTTCAGCGAGACGACGACGGTGTAGCGCCCGGAGCCGGGACGGGTGTCGGGATAATAGACCGAAAACGTGCGGCTCGTGGTGTGGAAATCCGTGAGCGCCGCGCTGCTGAAGGTCGGCGCGGCCGAGGTGAACACGAGGTCGCCGATATGCGGGATGCTCTCACCCTGCCGGATGCCAAGATAGACCTGGCAGGAACTGTGGTTGATGCGCACCGCCTTGGCCGCCGCCACATAGTCGGGATGCGCCGGCAGAAAACTGTCCTCGCCCGCGAGCCGGAGCACGGTGTTTTTGATGCTGGCATTGGACAGCACGGCCTTGGCGCGGATGATGCGCCCGCCCTTGGCCACGATGCCGGCGGCGATTTTCTGACCGTCGCGCTCCTCGATCAGGATTTTTTCCACGAGCACTTTTTTCCGCAGCTCGACCCCGTTCTTTTTCAGCTCGGCGACCATTTTTTCGATGAGCAGGTCGGAGCCGCCGCGAAAGGTGAAGACCCCCGCGCCCATGAAGTTGGAAAATACAATGCCATAGGTGATCGCCGGGTCGTCGGTGGTCGAGCCGTTGGCATAGGCGATGGGCTCCATGAGCAGCCGGTGGACGTCGGGCCGGCCGGGGAAAAACCGCTCGAACATCTCGCCCGTGGTCTCGCGGTTGTCGTCGTAAAAATTCATCGCGCGCAGGTGGTCGTAGAATTTTTCCACTCCGGCGCGGTCGAGCTTGAACTGTTCGGTGAGCACCCGGGTGTAGTCATCGCGCGTGAAGGTCGTCCATACGTCCATCTGCGGGTTGATGAAACGGATGTCCTTCAGCGGCACGATCGACTCGGCGATCTCCTTTGTCCAGTATTTGCGGCAGGACTTGATCATGCCGGCGGGAAACCCGTGCAGCGAGATGTCGAAGGTGTGCCCGCCCTTGCGGGTGAACCACGTCGCCAGCCCGCCGAACTGGTAGTGGTGCTCCAGCACGAGCACGCGGTGGCCGGCCTTGGCGAGCACGTTGGCGCCGGTCAGGCCGCCCAACCCGCTGCCAATGACGATCACGTCGTATTCATCCGCCGCACCTTTGAGCCAGTCATAAGCCATGAGGGAGAACGGTCATGTGAAAACACCGCCCGCCTGGGCGCAAGCGTTTTGCACCGACGGTCGTGGCTCAGCTTGGCCTGTCGGGGGCCGTCCTAAATCGAAGCGGCCGGTGCAAGACACCGGCCCTACGGTCGGCACGGACCGCCTCACCCCGTCAGCGCTCGCCGCGAGGCGGTAGGGGCGCAGTCTTGCTACGACCGCTTGGCAGCCCCTTGGGCGCAGCAAGACTGCGCCCCTACCAGGCTGCCATGCCGGATTCCGCATTCATTCACCCTAAGTTTCGGGCCGGCGCTCAGCCGGTCGCCCATTCGGTGATACGGGCGGTTTATTTTGCGTAGTCGCGCCACATCC
>JBAXLL010000313.1:0-2561 GCA_037134835.1 Verrucomicrobiota bacterium | reverse complement strand
GTCGAAGGTCGCCCCGCTCACCGCGACCCGGGACGAATGCAGGGGTCATGTGTGAACTTTCGACAAGGCGACCGCGAAGTCCCGTGTGCCGGCCCCGCCGCGCAGACGGAAACGCCGCACATATTGCGTCACGCTGCCCGGCACCCCCATCTGCAGCCGCGCCGCCAGCCAGCCGTTGGACACCGACGTGCCCGCTTTCATCACGGCCGCCAGGCGCACCTTGTCCGACGCCGATTTTTTCGCCGGCAGCCGGTCCAGTCTCACCCCCAGCGCAACGGCAGCGGCGTGCAACCGCTCCTCCCACAACGCCGCCCGCGCCTCCTGTTGCGCCGCCCGGTCCGCCCCCAGCAATTCGAACCGTTCCCGCCCCGTTCCTTTGCCCGTCAGCTCCTCTCTGAGTTCAGCCTTGAACTTCGATGATCCAACCGCCCAGCCCCGGCTGAGCCGGCCAAACTGCTCCTCCCGTCGCCGGCCGTCCTCCGCCGCCAGCACGGCCAGATAGGCGAGATAGCGTCGCCAACCGGCTGCCGTGTCCGCCAGGCCGCCGCTCTCTGCCAGCACGGTCTCCGCCACCAGCCCGGCCGGCCGCGGCTTGCGGGCGAACAATCGCAGGCTGCTCCATCGAAACTCCAGCAACCGCTCCGCCGGCTGCGCCTTGGCCCGCACCGGATTAAGGTGGATGTAGTGCGCCACCTGGGCCAGCGCATGCCCCGGCTCGACATGCAGCGCCTTGTACCGCCCCTGAAACGGCCGCCCCGCCTCGCCGCGCCTCCGGTTGAATCGCGTCGCCCACGTGCCTTGCAGCCACTTCATCCCGGCGCTCAGGTTGGGTTCCGGCGTCTCCACGGCCAGGTGAAAATGGTTCCGCATGATGACAAACGCGTGCATCCGCCAGCCAAAGCGGCCAACCGCCTCCAGCAGGCAGGTCTGAAACGACTCCGCCGCTCCCGGGCCCGCGAACAAGTTCCGGCGGTAATTGCCCCGGTTAATCACATGGTAGCACGCCCCTGCGTATTCGAGCCGGAGTTTTCTTGCCATGCTGGTACACGAAGGCTCTACGCCTCGCTTGTCAAGAGTTCATACATGACCCCTTCCGGCTTTCCTCAGGCTCAAGGTTTGCAAAAAATCGCTTGGCCTGCCGGGCCGCACAGACACACTGGCCCAGTATAGCTTGGGCGGTCGCATTCCTACCTTAGTTCGGCCAAGGCACATCGCAGATTAAAGCGGCTGCGGGTGTCTGGCGGTTGACCGGGGACAAGTGGCACGTGGCGGGCAAGTCACTGGAGTGTTCAGTTTGACGTAGGCGAGTTGACTCCCGCTTTGCGGGAGGGTTGTAGCCGAGAAGCCGTTCAGTGACGATCATTTTCATAAGAGCCGCGCGGTTGGCATGCTGGCACCGCGCTCGCTTTGGTTTTGGCTTGGGGGTTCCGCCGTCAGACGGGCCGTCAGGGTTGGGTGACGCGGAGAAGGAGGAACTGGCGGGGCGGCGTGGCGGTGGCGACGGGAGTGAGCGAGCGCACCTTCACTGTTTCGGTGAGGCCGTTGCCGTCGTCGGTGACGGACTGCTCCTGCACGAGCGAGGGATCCTCCATCCACGTGACCAGGTCGGAAGAAATCTCGATGTGGTAGGTGAGATCGTGGGGCGGTTTGCGACGGGTGTAGGTGAGAGTGAGGTAGTTTTGCCCGTCGGTGGGGTCGAACTCGATGACACTGACGAGCGGGGTATCGGCGGTGAGCGGGTTGCGGTTGAGTGCGAACTCCAGCAGGTTGGGCTGGCCGTCATGGTCGGGGTCGGCGGCGGCGCTGGAAACGGCAGGATCGGCCGTCTGGGACGCGGAGAAATTCTGGGTGAGCCAGAGAGAAAAAGGGACGTTAGCGATTGTGATGGTAAAAGCCTGGGTGGCGGTGTTGCCGATGGCATCGGCCGCCTGGGCGCTGAAATTATAAATACCGGGGATAGTGGGTTTGCCGGCGAGACTTCCGTCGCCACTGAGGGTGACGCCCGGCGGAAGGGTGCCCGATGCGAGCGACCAAACATAGCCACCGGCGGCGCCGCCGGCGGCGGAGAGATTTTGCGCATAGGTGACGCTGGCCGCGCCGTCTGCCGGCGGCGCGGTGGTGGAGATGCTCAGCTTGGGCTTCAGCGAAAGCACGGTGACCGAATAAGGCGCAAACGAGCGGGTGAAGGCGGTCCCCACGCCGCTGATGGTGCTCTGGCTGATGTCGGGCGAGCCGACTCCCGTACGAGCGGCTTCATCCTGCGGAATCCCGTAGCTGTAGGCCACGGCGCGTCCGGCGAGGGCGGTGCCGGCGACGGCGATGCTGCCGGTGAGCGTGGCGGTCGCGTGTTTGTTGATAACGAGGACGGAGACGGAACCGTCGGCCCGTCGGGCGGCGAAGGTGGACAGACGCTGGTAGTTGCTGGTGGCGGACACAATGGTGTCGCCGCCTGCGGCGAAGTGACTGGTGACCTTGGCCACGTAGAAGGCGGGGTAGCGGTCGGTGGCGTCGGCCGCCCCGAAAATCATGCTGCCGTCGCTATAGGGTCGCCAGGCATAGAG
>JBAXLL010000312.1:0-2563 GCA_037134835.1 Verrucomicrobiota bacterium | reverse complement strand
GCATTGCCGTACCAGGCGCTGTTGCGCGTCACAATGCAGCGGATACGGCGGCCCACCGGCGCGCCTACGTACCGGCTGAGGTCGGTCGTCACATCCACGTCAAAGGGCCGGTAGTCTTCCGCCACCTGCTGCCAGACCGCCGTCATTTGCACCACCGTCAGACCGCTCGACGTGGCCGTGATGGCCCGGCCGCGGTTCCAGTCCGGATCGGTCACCGTCTCGCCATCAAAGTCCAGATAGATCACCGAGCCTGACAACGGCCGGCTGCTCAGCACCGGAGGCACGGCCTGCCCGGTCGTGCCGCTGCCGGTCGTGGTGGCGGCGTTCGCGGGCAACGCGCCCGGTGCCGGCAGGCACAGGACGGCCTGCTTGAGTTTTTCAACCAAATACAGCCGCCCGTCGCTGCCGCCCTGGATCACATAACCCAGCTCGCCGGCCGCCGGCAAAATCACCCCGCTCACCCCTGCCGGGCCCGCCTTCAGGCTGAAGGAACCTTCGGTGTCGCCGGGCAGCGAGCCACCGATCATCACGAGGCCTGACGCTTCGCGCTGGGCCAGGTTGACCACACCCACGACCTCCGCACCGTCGAACAAGGCGAGCCGGATGCGGTCGCCGGCGCGCAGTTCTGCGAGCCGCGCGGGGTCCAGCCCGGTCAGCTGCCCATACCGCCGCGCCTCTTCGGCCTTCGTCGGAACGTCATAGCGCGGCGCCAGCGGCGAAGGCGCACCTGCGGGCAACGGCGCGGCCAGGAGATAGGCTTGGAGGGCATTGCCCGGGCTACCGCCGCCAGCTGGCAGACGGGTGGCGTCCGGTGTGAGTTGTCCGCTGGCATCAGCTTGCAATGCCGGCTTCGTCGCATCGGTGTGCGCAACTTCCTTGGTCGCTTGGCCGCCGCCGAAATCAAACTTCCGCACCAGAGCGAGCAGCGCACATGCAGCAACCACAGCAATCAGCCAGTACCTTGGCCGATGACGGGGAGGTTGATGTTGCATATTTGCAATATGGCTCTGGTTGGGTCTTGCTCGCAAGTTCAAATTTCTCCGACAAACATCATGCGGACCTAGACGCCCAAACCGGTCCGATTGTTACGGCAACATGGAGACTTGGCGCGATCAAAGTCACCTCGCGGGAGGCGCTGGCCGGAGGGGCTCCGACAATTTTGGATGCGGCATAGGGAACGGGCGCGATCCTGTTAGCCAGCTCCCCCTGCCTATCGCAGAAGGAAAATGCCCTCTGGCCAACCTTAGGGCAAGGACACGCGCAGGCGCATGAAGCGGTGCGCGCCGGGGCCGATGGGCGTCGTGTCGCGGATGACCAGCGTGCGCACCGCCCCGGTGGTCGTGTCACTCGCCACCTCGGTGAACGGCGCCCCCGCATGGGTGAGGCTGCCGCCGCCAGGGGAGATGAAGCCACTGCCGGAGCCGAGCTGCCCGCGGCTTCCGACAGCGTCATCCGGTGTGCCTCGTCTACGCCAACCCGCCTCCGCGCTCTTCGCACTTCAACTCCGTTTCCTGACTCCTCCCGTCCTTTCTCTTGGCTCCATCGCCCCTCCGCGATCTTGGCGAACTCCGCGTTGAAATGTTTGTAGCCTTTTCAAAACCATGGGCCGCGTTTGCCCGCGGTACGGCAGTGGTTGCAGGCAGGAGCTACGATAGCACAGCTCAGCGCGCTCGCCTGCGGCGGGATGTCCGATGAACCGCCAGGGCGGGTATTACCCCATGGCGGAGCGGTGCCCTGGATGTAGATTGGTAAGATCTTCTTCCGACCTGCCACTCCTCACCGATCTTAACCGGCCAACCCGCTACATGATACAGGAACGTGCCCGCGCACTGGCCTTGATCGCGGGCAATGTTCCACCACATATCTCGCAAAGAAATTACGAAGAGGCAAAAATTGAACTGACCGGTGAGACGGACTTTGACCGTCAGGAGGCGGTGCTCGAAGCGGATCAGGTGCAAGATCATCCGCTCTCAGCGACCATACTATGAAACGTGAACTCATCATCATTGCGATCACTGCGATGCTCGCTGGTTGCTCCACGCAACCTTCCACTACGTCCTCGCATTTGGATAACGCAAACAGCACCTATGACCCTCGCAACCCCGCTGTTTCCCAAGGAATGAGCGAGCACACAGAATTTTCGAGCGGCCAAAACGCGATAGCTGGCGTATTGTTACACTGGTGACAGAGCGATATTCGTTTTAACTGTTACCTGCCGGATTGACGGGGTTTGGTCTTCATACGCGCACGTCAGGGTTTCGCGGCGGGTACCGCGCCCACCGGCGTCGTGGCGTAGGGGTCGGGGGCGAAAAACTTCCGCTCCACGAGGTCGCGGAAAAAGCCGCGCCAACTCTGCCAGGTGTGCTGGCCACCCGGCGGCGTCATCCACTCGTTCTTTAGCCCGAGGCTGGTGAAGTACTCGGTGACGCGCCGGCTCTGCGCGTAGCTGCCGGACTCACCGGTACCGGTCATCAGCGCCGCGTATTTGATGTCACGCTTCGCGACGTCGAGCTTCGTGTCGAGCGCCGCAAAGTTAGTCGCAAGGTTGGTGTTGGTGCGGAAG
>JBAXLL010000311.1:0-2571 GCA_037134835.1 Verrucomicrobiota bacterium | reverse complement strand
AAGCCACTCTGGTCCGTCCGCTGCGCCCCGGGAGGTAGCCTTGCGGACACCACGCTCATCATGGACCGTGGCCTGCAGGACGGCGATTTATCCCGCTTCGGCGCCTTGCTCTCCGGTTCGGACTCCCGGTTCGTCGTCATTAAATGATATGCAGCCGCTCGTTCTCCGAAGGAGCACGACCCTTTTTCATTCCGCCAAGTTCACGGTGCAATAACTCAGCGAAGCTCGAAACGGTAAGCAGCGAGCGCCTCCGCTGCGACCGGCGTGCCATTCCGGACCGCCCCCGTGAAACGCGACGCCCGCGCTGCGGCCAAAGCCGCCTCGTCAAGCAAGTGGCTCCCTGAACTACTGATCAACTCCACCCGGTCGACTTCGCCTCGTGCCGTCAGCGTGATCTTCACGCCGACCTGGCCTTCGGCTCCGGCCCGCCGGGCGCGCTCGGGATAGGCGGGCTCCTGCCGATATTCAAAAGCCGGAGCGGTATAAATTTCGGCCACGGGCGCCGCCACAGAGGACGGTGCGGTGGATGGAACGGCGACAATCGAAGGAGCGGAGGGGACGCAGGCCACGGGCGACGGGGCCGCCGCGTCCGCCACGGAGGTCGTGTTATATTTAACCAGTGCAATCTCCGGCACGCCGGCGCCGACGGCGACGCCCGCCTTCACTTCGCCGGGCAAGGCAATCGGTTCAGCCACCAAGGAAATCATCAGGACGCCACCTTCGCGGGAAGACTCGGGGCCGCGACCGACGCCGCCCGCCCAAACCGCCGCGAGAGCCGCGACATGAACCGTGGCCACGGCGCTCCAGATTAGGCGATGTCGGTGGCTTTCAATCACACTGGCAGAGTCGGCCCGCACCCTTGATCAGTCAAGAACAGGGCGTGTCATTTCGACAGATCCGGCGGCACCATCCATAGCAGACTCCAGCTGCCATAGGGACGGAGACGGGTCGGCTTGGCCGTCCGCTCGAGCGCCAACAACCCGGCCTTACGAAAGCGAACGGCCTGAGCGCCGTCGGGCAGGCCCAGCAAGACAGCGGCCAACGCGGCGAGGTGGGGATTATGCCCGACCAGCAACCGACTGTGACGGGCCTTCGCCAACTGGAGCGCGGTAGCCCGTGGATCATGCTCCGGTTCGAGTCCGGCCAGCACTTTGAGCGGTAAGTCCGAACGTGTGGCGATCTTGAGCAACTGGGCGGTCCGCACGGCGCGGACCAACGGGCTGTGCTCGATGGCCGCGACCATCTCAAGCGGGATGCGCCCCACCCCCTTCGCCAGATCGGCGACTTGTCGTTGCCCACGCGGCGTCAGATCGCGCGACGCATCGGGCTCGCCCGGGACGGCCTCAGCATGACGGAGCAAGA
This sequence comes from Verrucomicrobiota bacterium, assembly GCA_037134835.1. Lineage (GTDB taxonomy): Bacteria > Verrucomicrobiota > Verrucomicrobiia > Opitutales > Opitutaceae > CAIYUN01. Next base: position 1,209 of record JBAXLL010000311.1, on the reverse strand, counting down.
AAACGCGCATGCCTACAAGATGCCGGATAATAATATTTATGCAAATCGGTCTTGCCCCGAAGCGCCGGTCGGCGACCAATCGCGCGTGCGCTTCACCACGGCCGCCGCCCTGCTCCTCAGCCTAATCCAGCCAGCGGAAGCCGTCGTCACGACGCGCTACTCCAATGCCGGGATGACCATCAGCGGCGCGATCTGCCTCGACGCCGCCACGGGTGCGGTGCTTTCCGAGAATAAGGCCGATTGGCCGGGGCATCCAGCGAGCGTCACCAAGCTGATGACTTTCCTCCTGGTGCTGGAGGATATCCGCGGCCACAAGATCACGCTCGGCAGCCGTGTGAATATCGGCCGGGAGCCCTCCCGTGAGATCGGCTCGCGCGTCGGGCTGTCGCCGCAGGAGAACTTCTCCATCGAAGAACTCCTCTTCGCCCTGATGCTACAATCTGCGAATGATGCCGCCGTGGCACTGGCGGTCAACCGGGAGGGGACGACCGCGGCCTTTGTCGCCCGAATGAATCGCCGCGCCGTCGAACTCGGCATGAGCCGCACGCACTACGTCACGCCCAATGGCATGACCCAAGGGCGCGGGCCGCATGATGATTCGACCGCCCGCGACCTCGGCAAACTCTGCGTGGCCATCTGTAAGCTTCCCGAGGCCCTGCGCTTCACCAGCACCAAGACGTATACCTTCCGGCGCCCGCTCCGCCCGATGGACCTGACGAACCATAATCACCTCCTCACACTCTACCCAGGTTGCGATGGATTGAAGACCGGCTGGACCCAGGCGGCCAACGCCTCGATCGCCACTACGGCCAAAGAGGGCGAACGGCGCGTCATCGCCGTCGTCCTCGGCTGCGATAGCCCCGGGGGTGCGAAGGCCGCCCAACGTCTCCGCGACAAACTAGCGGCCGACCTGATGACGGAAGGCCTCACCAAACTAAAGCAGCTCGAAGCAAATAAACCTAAGGTCGTCCAGCAGCTGGCCCCGGTGGCGCCCGCGGCAAAAAAAGCCGTAATCGCCCGCAAAGAGCCAGGTTTCTGGGAATGGCTGGGGGATTTGTTTAGCTTCTAACCCCCAGCCAAAGGGGGGTAGAAAGAAGTAGTGAACATTTGTTCATTTTGCTTGCAAGGGAGCCCGCGGCGGGCAGTTTCCCTCCTGCATACCCAACGCTATGTCCGCCAAATCCGAACCCACCGCTAAGGAAAAATCTG
>JBAXLL010000310.1:0-2577 GCA_037134835.1 Verrucomicrobiota bacterium | reverse complement strand
CCGCCTCGTCGAGCATGGGGGGGCAAAAATCCATGCCGGTCACGCGCGCCTCGGTCGGCAGCGCGCGCGCGAGCGCGAGCGCCACATCGCCGCTCCCGGTGGCGAGGTCGAGCACATCGCGCGGCGCGGTGCGGCTCACGGCGGCGGTGAGCCGGCGGCGCCACCACACGTCCACGCCGCCACTGAGCACCCGGTTCGCCGCATCATAGCGGCGAGCGATGCGGGCGAACATAGAGCTGACTTGGACTGGATCGGGCATGGCCAATCTTCACCACACCGCCTCAACTGCGCGCAGTCAAACGTGGCGTGGGCAATGGCACAAAAACGCCTGATGTGGCCGGACACCAAGGGGAAAAGTCGGTGCATGGGGGTCTAAGGGACATAAAAACGGGAAAAACAGCGAAAATTTTCCATTGTCTAGGGTTTGACTCCTAGAGTGTTGCGTATGACTGCTGCCTAAGAAGACGTTAAAGATTTGCCTAATCGGGCGGTATGGCCCTAGACACTGTATCGCTTCCTACGCCCGCAACCATCCCCGCCCTAGGAGAATACGTTATGTCCACCAACCTTACCAAACGCGAAATCGTCATTGAAATTTACGAGAAGACTGGCTTCCCCCAGAAGGAGGTGGTCGCCACCGTGCAGATGACGCTCGACATCATCATGCATGCATTGGCCAAGGGCCGCAACGTCGAGCTGCGGAATTTCGGCGTCCTCGAGGTGCAGCGGCGCAAGGCGCGCGTGGGCCGAAATCCCAACAAGCCCGAGACCGAGGTCGTCATTCCCGAGCGGGCGGTCGTGAAGTTCAAGTCCGGCAAGATTCTCAAGCAGCTCATCAAAAAGATCGACATCGCGAAGCTCTGACCTGCGAGAGGTGTGGAACCCGGTCTTCTCGCCTCGCGGGAATAAATTTCAGGTCGGCCGCGCAGGCCGGCCTTTTTTTGGCCGGTTGCAACCGCGGTCGCGGCTCTGGCTGGAATTTTTGACCCGCGCCGAAAATTTTTCATCGCTCCGCCCGGTGCCGCCGCGCAACGTGGCCGCGCTCCTCACCACATGGCCTCGTTCCAGTCTCTGCCCGGCTTCCGCGAATTTTACCCCGACGCCCTCGCGCGCCGGAACCACCTCTTTCGCATGTGGCGTCAGACCGCGCGCACCTTTGGCTTTGAGGAATACGATGCGCCGGTGCTCGAGCCGCTCGACCTTTACAAGGCCAAGTCGGGCGATGAGATTGAGGGGCAGTTGTTTAATTTCACGGACAAAGGCGGCCGCGAGGTTGCGCTACGCCCCGAGATGACCCCGACCGTGTGCCGCCTCGTCGGTGCAAAGGCCAGCGCGCTCAAGCGTCCGATCAAGTGGTTCAGTGTGGCCGAATTTTACCGCTACGAGCGCGCGCAAAAGGGCCGCGAGCGAGCCTTTTTCCAGTTCAATGCCGACCTGTTTGGTGAGCCCGGCCCCGAGGCGGAGACCGAACTGATCGCGTTGCTCGTGCAGAGCCTGCGCGCGTTTGGCCTGACGGCGCAGGATTTTTATGTGCGCCTGAGCGACCGCAACCTGTGGTTCTACTATCTGGAGGCGTTGGGTTTCAACGACGCCCAAACGCGCGACCTGCTCGGCGCGGTGGACAAATTCGAGAGGCAGGGGGATGACGCCTTCCGGCCCTACGCCGAGACCCACGGTGTGCTCGCGCCGGAGCGGAAGGCGCAGGTACTTGCCTTTCTCAACGTCAAATCGCTCGCCGCCCTCGAAACCAGCCTCGCGCTGCTCGCCGGAGAAAAGCTCGCCGCGCGGCTTGCCGACTGGCGGCAACTCCTCGGCCATCTTGCGGCCATGGGACTTGAGGAGTTCGTCGAGGTGGACCTCGGCGTCGTGCGCGGGCTGGCCTATTACACCGGCTTCGTCTTCGAGGCGTTCGACCGCAAGGGCGAGCTGCGCGCCATCGCGGGCGGCGGCCGCTATGACAACCTGGTCGAGAAGCTCGGTGGTCCCGCGTTGCCCGCCGTGGGCTTCGCCATCGGCGACGTGACGATGGGCCTGCTGCTGGAACAGCGCGGCCTCATGCCCGCCTTGGTGCCGGCGGCGGATGTCTATGCGATCATCGGCGGCACCGCGGAGCGCATCGCGGCGTTTGCCGACATCCACGCGCTGCGCGCGGCCGGCTGGCGGGTGGACTATCCGCTGCGCGAGCTGGGTTTCGGCAAGCAGTTCAAGGCCGCCGCGGACTCGGGTGCGAAACTCGCGCTCATTTACGGTGGCGACGAGCTGGCGAAGGGCGTGGTAAAAATCCGTGATCTCGCCGCCCGCACCGAGCGCGACGTGCCGCGCGCCGACGTCTTGGCGGCGGTGAGGGAGGCGCTGGCGGGGGCATGAAGCCCGTGAGGCTGCGGTTTCCCGCAGCCTGCCTAGTGGCGGGTGCGCATCTGTGTCCGATCCTATGCTCAGGCGGGAGTAGCGTTTGGTTTGCTTTGGGGACGCATTTTGGGTAGCTCATTGGCCGATGAAGCTCCTGCGCAAAATCCTGTGGCGCTTCGGCCGGTTTTTGCTGCTGCTCTACGTCGGGCTGGCGCTGTTCGGCTGGCT
>JBAXLL010000309.1:0-2578 GCA_037134835.1 Verrucomicrobiota bacterium | reverse complement strand
CCCCCGTGGCGAGCGCCGTCCAGAAAGCGGCTTCCGATATTCCCGCGTCTCCTGCCGTCCGCCGTCTCGCCGAGGAAACTGGCGTCGATCCCGCGTCAGTCGCAGGCAGCGGCAAAGCCGGCCGCGTGACCAAGGGCGACATGTTGGCGGCGGCCCCGGCCGCCGCTGGTCAGGGGTCAGAGGTCAAAGGTAATGGGTCTCCAGCCAGCGCACCGGCGCCGGTTTCCAGCCCATCACCCATCACCCCAAACCCAGCACCCGCCGCGAGCGCCGGCGAGCGGCAGACCCGCCGTAAGATGACGCCGCTGCGCCAGAAGATCGCCCAGCGCCTCGTCGCCGCCCAGCACGAGGCCGCCATGCTCACCACCTTCAACGAGGTGGACATGTCCGGCGTCATGGCGCTTCGCGCCAAGTATCAGGACGATTTTGTGAAGAAAAACGGCGTCAAGCTCGGCTTCATGTCATTTTTTGTCCGCGCGGTCGTCCATGCCCTCCGTGAGGTACCCGCGCTCAACGCCCAGCTCGATGGCGACACCGTGGTCGAGAACCATTACTACGACGTCGGCGTCGCCGTCTCCACCGAGAAAGGCCTCATGGTGCCCGTCATCCGCGGCTGCGACTCGCTCGGCATGGCCGACATCGAGAAGGCCATCGGTGATGCTGCGAAGCGCGCCCGTGATGCCAAGATCACCCTCGCCGACCTCGAAGGCGGCGTGTTCACGATCACCAACGGCGGCATCTTCGGCTCCATGCTCTCGACGCCCATCCTGAACCCCCCGCAGAGCGGCATCCTTGGCCTGCACGCCATCACCGAGCGTCCCGTTGCCCTCAATGGCCAGGTCGTCATCCGCCCGATGATGTATCTCGCGCTGAGCTACGACCATCGCCTCGTGGACGGCAAGGAGGCGGTCACCTTCCTCGTGAAAGTGAAGCAGGCCATCGAGGATCCTGCCCGCCTGCTGTTGAGCGTGTGACGGGAATGGTTTCCTGGTCCTCCGCTCTCAGTGATAGGCCGCCACTAAGGAAGGCCGGGGGAAGCCTGGGCGCGGCGTAGGTTGTCGCACACAACGGCGGCGGCAATGGCGGCGTTCAGCGACTCTGCGCCGCCATGGCGTGGTATGGTCACACGGCGGGTGACATGTGCGGCCACGGCGGGCGAGAGGCCGCGGCCTTCGCCGCCGACGACCAATACGGCATCGCGCAGCGGAGGGAGCGTGTGGACGTTGTCGCCGACGAGGTCGCAGCCGAGCACAGGCGCGACGCAGCCAGTGAGCGCGGTGTCCAGCGGCACGCTGTACACGCGCACGCGGGCGAAGGAGCCCATGCTGGCGTTGATGACCTTCTGGGAAAACAGGTCGGCGCAATCCGGCGAGAGCAGCACGCGGTCGAGGCCAAACCAATCGGCGATGCGCAGTAGCGTGCCGACATTGCCGGCGTCCTGCACGCCATCGAGTGCGAGCGAGAGGCCGCAGCCAAGCGCGCCCGGAGGTAGCGCCTCCCGCACGATGCGGCCGACGGCGAGGACGGGCGACGGGGTGGGGAAGTGGCTGAGGCGTGCCATCTCGGTGGCGGTGATGGCGGTGACGGGGATGGCCGGATTTTCCGCCATCGCCCGCTCCAGACCGGACCACTCCGGCGTCGCGTAGATTTCCAGTAGCGGGAAATTTGACCGTGCGTTCGCTGCCAGGAGTTCCGCGACGACCTTGGCGCCCTCGACGACAAAGACGCCCGCCGCCTCGCGGTGTTTTTTCTCGCGTAGGTCCCGCAGGCGGTCAATGGCGGCCTTGATCAGCATGGTGGCGAGCAAGAGCGACGGGGCGGGCAAAGGCAATCGTGCGGCGGGACGGAAGGCGATTTCCTCCGCTTGATCGTCACCGTTTTGTTTTTGCACCCGGCGGTGGAACGCGCCACAACCACGGCAACCACTTCCTCTATGAGCTTCAAAGCTGTCCTCAAGGCTATCGCCTTCCTCCTCCTCCTCTTTGTCATGCTCTATGTGGGCATGAACAATACCGACCCGATTGATTTCTCCTTTCCCGTAGCGTCCAAGGAAAAAGTCCACGCGACCGCCGCGCTGATCTATTTCGGTATCTTCGCGGTCGGCGTGCTGGCGGGTACCGTGCTGAGCGCGGGCGGCAAAAAGGGTGCGGGCGGTGGCGACAGGAAAAAGTAAGGCTGCCGGCGGGGGCGCAACACGCGGATGAACCCCTTTGCGACTGCCACCGCGCGTGCGGCGTTCGTTGACTGCCGACTCGCGGAACTCTACCCGCGCACCCCGATCCCCCTCCAGCACAGCGACGCTTTCACACTGCTCGTCGCCGTGGTCCTCTCCGCGCAATGCACCGATGCGCGCGTCAACCTCGTCACGCCTGCGTTGTTTGCCCGGGCCGCTACGCCGGCCGAGATGGCGCGCGTGCCGGTCGCCGAGATTCTTGGCCACATCCGCTCCTGCGGTCTCGCACCGCGCAAGGCTGTGGCCATCGCCGGGCTTTCGCGCCTCATCACCAAAGAGCACGGAGGCGCGAAAGCCCGGCGATGGCAACAGCCTTGCGCGGTGCGAGACCGCAGGAGCGGATGT
>JBAXLL010000308.1:0-2592 GCA_037134835.1 Verrucomicrobiota bacterium | reverse complement strand
CTGCGGATGTTGCGGGGGGTGTTTGTGATTTTATTTCTGCTGCTGGTGCTGGCCTCGTTGGGAGTGTTGCTCTTTTCCTACCGTCAGGTCCTGCTGAGCCGGCGCTTCAGCGAAGCCCAACTCAAGGCCCGCAAACTGGGTCAATACCAGCTTGTGGAGAAGATCGGCGAGGGCGGGATGGGGGTGGTTTACAGAGCGCGGCAGCTCAGTTTGAATCGCACCGTGGCTGTAAAGGTGGTTTTACACGGCCCTTTCTCCAGCCCGGAATTCGTTCAACGATTCCGGACGGAAACCGCCGCCATCGCCACGTTGCAGCATCCCAACATCGTCGCCATCTATGAAGTCGGCGCGGAACGGCAGGAGCACTTCTTCTCGATGCAATACATCGATGGACCGAATCTGGCCGAAGTGGTTCGCGGGAAGCCTTTGCCCACGCAGCGCGCGGCGGAATATCTCCAGACCATCGCCGCCACGGTGGCATATGCGCATCAACGCGGCGTGCTGCATCGCGACCTCAAACCTTCCAACGTGCTATTGGATGCGTTCTCGCAGCCGCACATCACCGACTTTGGTCTCGCCAAACTGCTGGGCACCGATGCGGATTTGACCACCACCGGCCAAGTGTTGGGGTCGCCGAATTATATCGCGCCGGAGCAGGCGGTGGGAAAACGCCACGAAGTCGGACCAGCGGCGGACATCTATTCATTGGGCGCAATTCTTTACCACCTCATCACAGGCAACCCGCCGTTTCAGGGTGAAACCCTGCAGGACATTTTGCTTCAGGTGCAGAACGTTGATCCAGTCGCGCCGCGTCGGTTGAATCCGAGCGTGCCGGTGGATCTGCAAACCATCTGCCTGAAGTGTCTGCAAAAAGAGCCAGGCCGGCGTTATCGCTCCGCGCAGGAACTCGCCGACGAGCTCAGGCGTTTTCTTGATCATGAACCCATCGAAGCGCGCGCGGTTTCCGCGCTGGAAAAGCTCTGGCTCTGGGGCAAACGCCACCCTGTGCTGGCCGCGCTCACCATGGCGCTGCATCTCGTGGTCATACTGGGCCTCGCCGGCATTCTCTGGCAATGGCGGCGCGCGGAAGACAATGCGCGGGGCGAACATGAACAACGCCGGGCCGCGGAAGATTATGCCGCGCGCGTGCGGCTGAATTTATATGCGGGCGATGTGAGCTTCGCCGCGCGGGCGTTACAACGCGGCGACCTCGGACTCGCACGCCGGACCTTGGAGGACTGGCAGCCGCAAGCGGGCGAGTCGGACTTACGCGGCTTCGAATGGTATTGCCTCTGGAGCCGCTGCCATGGCGAGCAGCTGGCGGAGCTCGGAAAACATGAGTGGATCGTGACCTGCACGGATTTCTCCCCCACCAGCCAATGGTTGGCCACCGGCAGCCAGGATCACTCGGTAAAAATCTGGGATGTGGCGCGCCGCGCGTTGGTCACCACCCTTCCCGCCGCCACTGGCGCGGTATGGTCCGTCACCTTCACTCCGGAGGGACGACAATTAGTCACCGCCGGCCAAAGCGGCGTGACGATCTGGGATTGTGCAACGTGGCAACCCGTCCGCCACTTGCCGGGACAAACCGCGTCGCTGGCGCTAAGCGCTCCGCTGCTCGCGAGTGTCGAAGTCTCCTTCTTTTATTGGTGGCAACCGCCGGGGGCGGTGACTGTGTGGAACTATGCGACCGGCGAAAAACTCCGAACGTTTCCTAAACCTGGTCGCACCGCGGCGCTCGCACCGGATGGATCGGTTCTGGCCGTTGCCGGATTGGAACGAGGCGTTGATCTGTGGGAGGTCACCACGGGCATTTTACTCCGTACCATCGAGTCCACGAATGCCGTCCGGGGATTAGAATTTTCCCCCGACAGCCAACAATTGGTGATCATGGGCCGCGCGATGCCTCCAGTGCTACACAACCTGCGCGGCGGCCATCCGCCGCGCGCGATCTTGGGTCACACTATGGAGGTCTGGGATGCCGCATTCACCGCGGACGGCAGCGTCCTTGCCACGACCAGCTCCGATCAAACGGTCCGCCTCACCGATCTACGAACTGGGACAACAAAATCCGTTCTGCGAGGGCACGAGCATGAAGTCTGGTCCGTGGCGTTCAGTCCCGACGGACAAATCCTCGCCACGGGCGGCAAGGATCGGCGCGTCTTGTTGTGGTCGCCCGAAGCGCGGCCTGCCATTACCACACTCCCCAACCAAGGCACATTGCATCCGTTCTTTTCGCCGGACGGAAAACAGATCGTGACTGTCGGTACACCAACTGCACCTGCTTCGTCGGCCGTGCGCGAGCTCGCTGAATTGGCGACGGTGCGAACCGTCTCCGGGCGCCGGACGATGAGTTTTACCGCTGATGGGCACCGGTTGGTGCGGTGGGGCCGCGGCGGGAAAACGTTGTCGGTAGTCGAACGTGATTCCACCAACGTGACCTCCATTGCGTTAGAGTCCCGCGACGACCGGAGCACTGGCTTGGAGTATCAAGGGTTCACGCCGGACGGGAAAAGGCTATTTGCGGTGGATCAACTGGGACGGGTGCCGGAATGGCATGCAAACACGGGCAAGCTGTTGCAGTTATTGCAA
>JBAXLL010000307.1:0-2613 GCA_037134835.1 Verrucomicrobiota bacterium | reverse complement strand
CGGCGACGATGTGGACGAGGACGCCGCCGTCGTGCGTTTTGTCACCGAGGTTATCACGCAGGCCGTGGCCGATGAGGCGACCGACATCCATTTCGAGCCGCAGGAGACGCAGTTGCGCATCCGCTATCGCGTGGACGGTCTCCTCGTCCACGTGCCGGTGCCGGACAATCTGCGCAAGTTTCAGGACGCCATCATTTCGCGCGTCAAGATCATGTCGAAGCTCAACATCTCGGAGAAGCGCCTCCCGCAGGACGGCCGCATCACCTTCCGCGCCGGTGGCGCGGTGCTCGACATCCGCGTTTCCACGCTGCCCACGATTTACGCCGAGTCCATCTCGCTTCGTCTGCTCAATAAGAAGAAGGACTCCTACGCGACGATGGAGAAGCTCGGCATGAACGCGCAGGAGCAGGCCCAGATCAACGAGGTGCTCGACTATCCGCACGGCATCATCCTTGTCACGGGTCCCACCGGTTCCGGCAAGAGCACCACGCTCAACGCCTTCCTCCGCAAGATCAACTCGACCGATCTCCGCATCATCACCGCGGAGGATCCCATCGAATACGAGGTGCCCGGGGTCAACCAGACGCAGGTCAAGGCCGAGATCGGTCTTACCTTCGCCAGCGCCCTCCGCAGCATGCTGCGCCAGGATCCGGACGTCATCATGGTCGGTGAAATCCGCGACCGCGAGACCGCCGACATTGCCGTCCGCGCCTCGCTCACCGGTCACTTGGTCTTCTCGACGTTGCATACGAATGACGCGCCAGGCGCGATCACCCGTCTCGTGGACATGGGCATTGAGCCTTTCCTAGTGGCTTCCGCCATTGAGCTCGTGCTCGCCCAGCGTCTTGTGCGCCGTCTCTGCACGTGCGCGGCGCTGAAGCCCGTGAGCCAGGTCAAGCTCCGCGAGCATCTTTCCGTGTTGCACGTGGATCCGAACGAGGCCGCCTCCATCACGCAGCTCAAGCAGCCGGTGGGCTGTGACCGCTGCCGCAATACAGGCTACCGCGGCCGCGTGGGTGTCTTTGAAATTTTCCGGCTCAACAACGACGAGATCCACGAGCTCGTCCTGAAGCGCGAGAGCACGCAGGCGCTCGCCGAGTGCGCCCGCCGCCATGGCATGGTCGCGCTCGAGCACAGCGCGTGGGACAAGGTCAAGACCGGCCTCACCACGCTCGACGAGGTGCTCCGCATTATCACGGTCGCCTGAGCCGGCTGCGCCCTCACGCCATGCCGACGTTCGCCTATTCCGCCCGCACTAAAGACGGCCAGACCGTGGAGGCGGAGCTTACCGCCTCCGGCCGGCGCGAGGCGTTGCGTGCGCTCAGTTCGCGCGGCCTCACGCCGATCCACCTGAGCGAGCAGGGCCTCGTGGCTGCGGCCCCGAAGACGCCCGCCGCCCGTACCGGGTCCCGGGCGGTCGCGACCGCCGAAACCGCCGCAACCACGGGAGCCGTCAAGCTCCGTCGCAAGCATCAGCTCGAATTCCTCTCCTCGCTGCACGATTTGACGAGCGGCGGGCTCTCGGCCGGCGAAGCCGTGCGGATGCTCGCCGCGCGCGTCAAGGATCCCGCTATGCGCGAGATCAGTGGCGGTCTTTGGGAGCGCATCAGCGAGGGTGCGACCCTCTCACGCGCGATGGCCGCCTATCCGCAGGTTTTCACGGAGAACTCGATCAATCTCGTGCAGGCCGGCGAGGCCACGGGCAATCTCAACGAGGTGTTCGTCCGTCTCATTGCCCATCTCACGGAGCAGCGCGAGCTCCAGCGCACCTTGGCGGCATCGCTGGCCTATCCGGTTTTTCTCGCTCTCGTGGCCGGTGGCGTCGTGCTGTTCTTCCTGTTTTTCCTCCTGCCGCGACTGGAGGGCCTTTTCAAGTCACTCAAGGGGGAGATGCCCACCTCGACCAAGCTCCTCATCGGTCTTTCCGGCTTTGCGCTGAAATACGGCATCTTCGTGGTCGCCGCCGCCTTGATCATCGCCGTCATCGCGTGGCGCTGGCGCAATAGCGAGGAAGGCCGCAAGATCAGCGATGGCTGGCTCATCCGGCTCCCGGTCTTTGGCCCGTTCTTCGTCGCCCGCACGGTGCTCGCGTTCACCCAAAACCTTTCCGTTTTGCTCGAGAACGGCATCACCACGGCCGAAGCGCTCCGCATGACCGAGAAGCAGGTGGGCAATCGGGTCCATCGCGCCGCGTTCACCGAGGCCACCGACCACGTGCTCGAAGGCGAGGCGCTTTCCAAGGCCCTTACGCGCACCGGCTGTTTCCCCGATCTCGTGCTCGACCAGCTCGCCGTCGGCGAGGCCAACGGCAATCTCGTCCCCGGCCTCCGCAAGGTCGCCAATGGCTTCCAGCGGATGCTCAGCACGCAGCTCAAGCTCTTCACCAGTGTGATCGGCAGCGCGGTGCTGCTGGCGGTGTTCGCCTTCGTCGGCTTTATCGCCTACGCCATCGTTCAGGCCGTCTTCTCGATGAGCGCCGCGATCAAGATGTGAGCGTTGGGGTTGCTGACGCCTGGGCGGATAAAGCAAAGTAGGCAGGTGATCGCTTTTAGCGGCCTGGCTATTCGACCCCCCCCGTACCGCGGCCACCCTTCCCGCGCTCGCCCCCCCCGC
>JBAXLL010000306.1:0-2614 GCA_037134835.1 Verrucomicrobiota bacterium | reverse complement strand
GACCCGCTCAGCCAGCCCGCGCTCACTCAGCTCGTCTCGCTCGACCTTGAGCTGAACAACACCGACGCCCTCGCCAAAAACATCACCAGTCTGATCAAAATGCGCAAACCCGACGTCAAGGTGCTCCAGTCCGCCTTCGACAAACTTGGCGGCGACCTCTTGCTCTTCCGGCCCGACCACACCGAACTCCTCCAACAAGTCCGCGCCGCCCTCGCTACTGCTCAAGGACTCTCGCCCAAGACCTGAGTTCCCGGCCCAGTTCGACGCCGGTGCTTTGCCTCATGTCCTGCGGTGCGCACTTGGGTTTCCTGTCGGCGGGCTCACACGCCCCGCATCTCCCCGACCACGGTGAACTCTTCGCGATCGTGATAAAGATGCTTCACGGCGAACCACCCTGCCTGTCGCGCCAATGGCGATTCCGCCCCGCGCAATTCGCGTAGCAACCCCAGCGGATCCGCCCGGCCAAATTTGAAATTCACCACGAACCGGCGGCACCACCGTCCCTCCAGCCAAGGCCCCACGAGATTCTTCAGCACGTGATGCGGCTCCTCCACCACATCGCAAAACAGCCAGTCCACTGCTCCGCCACCTTTCTCGCTTGGGGTGCCGACGGGCCGAAACCCAAACGCATCCGACAGCCGGTGCTCGATCCGCGGATGATTTAGCGCCCCGCCCTTGAGTGGCCCGTTGTCCACCGCGATCACTCGCGCACCCCGCTTCGCCGCGCTGTAACTCCATCCACCGGGCGCCGCCCCCAAATCCACCACCGTTTCGCCCGCCTGCGGCTCCGTCCCCAGCACCCCGTAGGCCTCCTCTATTTTCAAATAGCTCCGCGACGGTGCAAGCTCGTCATCCGCCATCCGCCGCTGCCCATGCACCCACGCCTCCCGCGCCACCCAGGCCCGCCCAAAGTCCGTGAAAAAAACCCAGAGCCCGCGCACAACTCCCCCGGTCACCCCAAGTGTACGGCCGCTGGCCTCGGACCGTTGCCGGGCCGAGGTTGCCGGCGGCACATGGCCCACGGCCAGCTTCGCCACCCGTCGCAATTTTTTTGCCACCAGCTCCCCAAACGCCGCCTCGACCGCCCCCAGCCGCCGGCCCAGCCCGACGATCTCCTGCGGCCCCCGCCAGACGCTCGGCCAGGCCGTCTCGATTCGCTCACCTCGCATGCTCGCCAGAAAAAAATCCGCCACCCCCTGCGCCAGCGCATTCACGGTTTCACCTTGCACCGCCACCGGCCCCAGCAGCGAAAGGTGGGCAAAGGCCAGCCCGCCCGGCTCAGGCACCTCTGGGCTCATCCTTTCGGCCTGGGGTGTTGAACCTTGGCTGTTAGCCATTGGCTGCTGCCGGTTGTCCTCCTCCGTCCGCACCCACCCCGGCCCGCGCTCCGCCACGCGCACGAACGCGCCCTCCAGCTCGCGCGCCAGGAAATTTTCGTAGCCCGATTGGCAGGTCAACAGCATCGCAGGATTCATCGCCCCGCTCCGCCCGTGGCGCAATCCGCATCTCGCCCTGCCCTCGTTGGAGGTTTTCCGCCCCGACCATTTGCACTGGCCTCCTGCCCTCCTCGCCGCACGCTACCTCCCATGAGTGCTGACCTCCCGCCGTTGCCTGCCGTGCCGGTTCCCGGCCGCTATCGACATTACAAAGGCCATGACTATTTGGTGCTCGGTCTCGCCCGGCACTCCGAGACGCTCGCCCCGCTCGTCGTTTACCGCGCGCTTTATGGAGAGCGCGGCCTCTGGGTCCGCCCGGCCGCGATGTTCGCCGAAACTGTCACCGTCGCCGGTCGCGCCGTGCCGCGCTTCGCCTTCGCCGGTCCGGAGTAATCCCCCCTGCCATCGTGCGCGTTCTCCTCGCTTTCGACAAATTCAAGGACGCCCTCACCGCCCGGCAGGCGTGTGAGCACGCGGCGCACGCCCTGCGGGCGCGGCATGGCGGCTGGTCGCTCGATTTCTGCCCGCTCGCCGACGGCGGCGAGGGTTTCACGGAAATTCTCACCGCCGCCGCCGGTGCGGCCTTCACGACGGCATCGGTCGCCGGCCCGCGTGACGGCCTTCCGGTCATGGCGCATTTTGGCCTCGTGCCGGCCGGGAAAATCCCCGCCGCCGCCCGGGCGCTGCTCGCCTTGCCTCCCCTCGCCGCCGACGCACCCGTCGCGGTCGTTGAGCTCGCGCAGGCCAGTGGCCTGGCGCTTCTCCCGCCGGAACGGCGGGACCCGTGGTGGACCACGACGCTCGGCACCGGCCAGCTCCTACGCCTCGCCGCCGAAAAATTTGGTGCGCGCGCCATCGTGCTCGGCGTCGGCGGCAGCGCGACCCACGACCTCGGCCTCGGTGCCCTCGCCGCGCTCGGCTTGCAATTTTTGCCCGCCGACGGCCACCCGCTTCATCCCCCCTTGCCCGTGGACTGGGAAAAGCTGGCGCGCATCAGCGGCCAAATTTCGCCCGCGCTCCCGCCCATCCGCATTGCCTGCGACGTGACCAACCCGCTGCTTGGGCCGCACGGCGCGGCCGCAGTCTATGGCCCGCAAAAGGGCCTGCTCGCCGCCGACCTCCGCCGCCTGGATCATGCCAGCGCGCGAATCGCCCTCATGCTCGGAGCTCATTGCAAG
>JBAXLL010000305.1:0-2617 GCA_037134835.1 Verrucomicrobiota bacterium | reverse complement strand
GATGGGAACCCCCCGCGCAGCCTGGGCCAGCCGCGCCCGCCGGCGACGAGCGGACATTATCATGCGTGCGGGCGTGCTCAAAGGTGCGTTTGTCGGTGTTGGGCGGCACGGGCGAAGCCTCGCCGAGGTGGCAAAGCTTCCGTGTTACCGGGATTAAACCCGGGTTCCCGTCAAATAGCGAAAAGGTAAAACCCTACCCTTGCCCGAATGGCGGGCGTCGCATCCGTCCAGTCCTCACCCTAGGCGAGTTTTCCCGACTGCCACAACCCTCGCAGCCGCCGCGGCATTGTTTGCGACCCATGCCTCGTAGGCTTTGCGCGTCATAAATTTCAGCGAAGCGCTGTTGATGCAGTAGCGCAGGCCACCCGCCGCTTTCGGGCCATCATCAAACACATGGCCCAGGTGCGCCCCGTCCACGTTGCAATGCACCTCAATGCGGATCATGCCATGGCTGGTGTCCTTGGTCTCGCCCACAAAGGCCTTTTCCAGCGGCTGGGTAAAGCTGGGCCAGCCCGTGCCGCTCTCAAATTTGTCCCGGCTGTCGAACAGCGGGGTGTCGCTGCACACGGAAAAATAAACGCCGTTCTCATGGTTGTCCCAATACCTGTTTTGAAATGGCGGCTCCGTGCCTTGCTTCCGCGCCACGCTAAACTGGAGCGGGGTCAGCCGGGCCATCCACTCGGCTTCAGTGTGCTGCACCTTGGCCTTGCCCATGTCGATCACGACATTGGAAGGCAGACCGCAGGCGGAAATTTCACCTGGTTGGCAGAGGAGGGCATCGGGGCCGGACGAGAGCTTGGTGTTTTTCATGTTGGGCGGGTTTTCAACGCAGGAGGGTGATTCGGATTTGAAGTCAGGCGGCGGGGCAGAGCAAGCCACACCATTCCTAAAATTGGCCACCATCCGATGATAGGTGGGTCGGGTTGCGCCTTGCGGAGCAAAAAGCCCGCGTTCCATGCCGAACCGCCTGATTGCATCCAGGTTGGCCTCGCGGTCGTCAACCAGCATAAAGCGAACACCACCTGCCGACATGAAGTGGGTTAGTCAATTTTTGGGTTGGGATGAGAAGATATCCGGGGTGACAGACCCTAATGTCATTATTGGAAAAACTGGTTGCAGAGCCCAAAAGGGAGGTTTTGGATATACCCGCATGAAACCCACCACCATCTCGATAAAGGGCAATCCACTTGGCTTGTTTTCAATTGCCAGCACCGGTCTCGCCGGCTTGGCGATTATGCTCTGCGTTAGCTCGCGCAATGCCGAAGCGCAGACACCGGCTGCACCCACGACGCCCGCTGCAGCGGCCCCGGCTGCAATGGCCCCCATGACCCCACCAGCACCCGCACCGGCCCCCGAAAAGCCCTACACCGGCAAACCGATCGCCTTTGCCGAGGTGCAGCCAATCCTAAAGAAGTATTGTTACGACTGCCATGGCGGCACGACGCCACAGGCCACCAAAAGTGGTCTGGCTCTCGATACAGCGGCGAATGCGCTCAAAGGTGGTCGCAGCAAAAAACCCGCAATCACTCCAGGCCATATCAATTCCAGCGAGGTGATCCGTCTGATTTCTATCCCAGCTGGTGGCAGGGGTCATATGCCTCAGGCGCCGAGGGGGCAGCCTCCGGTGAGTCTGACTGCGGAAGAAATCCAGAAAGTCAGCGACTGGGTCGCTTCCGGCGCTTCGTTTGATTTGCCGGCCACGCCAGCGCCGGCCACGCCACCGGCGAAGGCTTCACCCTGAATCTTTTCCCTTCAAACCCGCGCCTTTTCCGGCGCGGGTTTTTTGTGTCCAAGCCCGGTCCCCTTGGCCCGACCATTTGTCATCGGCGAAATTGATTTTCAATACTACAGCTCCGTCGCGCCCGTCACCATGGGGCTTTCACTTACCGGTTAAGCATGTCTTTACCATTATTTGCATTACATTTCGCCCGTTACATCAAATCAACCCCAGCGCAATCCGGGCAGCATGGGCCAGGTGACGGTACGCAGCCGCGTTTTCCGGCAAGCGTGCACCCAGGCCATAGGTCGGGATGAGCTGCCGGATGCGTTGCCGGCCGGTTTCGCTTTCCAGTAGCTGCGGGAAACACTGGCGGATGACCTCGAGCACGATGTGCACACAGACCGAGGCGCCGGGCGAAGCGCCGAGGAGCGCAGACATGCTGCGATCGGCACTGGTCAGAACCTCCGTGCCATAATGGACGATGCCGGCCTCGCCGTCGGTCCGCTTGATCGCCTGCACGCGAATGCCGGCATCAACGAGCTTCCAGTCTTTCGCCTGTGCCTTGGGATAGAAGATGTGCAGCACCTCCATGCGGTCGGCCATGCTCTGCGTGCCTTGCTGGATCAGGTAACGCACCAACGGCAGGTTGCTGGCCCCGATCTTGAGCAGCGTCGGAAGGTTGTGGGGCTTCACCGAACGGGGGAGGTCGGTCCAGCTGCCGGTGCGGTGGAGGAACCGGGTCGTCCAGGCCGCGAAAGGCCCGAAGAGGAGCGTTTTCCGGCCGTCGAGGATTCTCGTATCAAGGTGCGGCACAGCCATGGTGGGCGCAGCGTCGAGCGCCTGCCCATACACCTTGGCCTGATGCCTTGCCACGATGGCGGGATCATCGCACACGAC
>JBAXLL010000304.1:0-2633 GCA_037134835.1 Verrucomicrobiota bacterium | reverse complement strand
CACCACCACCCCGCGCGCCGATGGCGCCAACTATGCCCCCAAGGGCAAGCCCAACCTGGTCGTCAAGCCCGGCGAGTTCGCCATCGCCGCCGCCTTCCTCGACCACGGCCACATCACCGGCCAGTGCAACGGTCTCACCGAGGCCGGCGCCGACCTCAAGTGGGTCTATGACCCCGACCCGGCGAAGGTCGCGGATTTTCTGAAAACCTTTCAGCCCAAGTTTCCCGCGCTCAAGGCCGCGCGCAGCTACGACGAGATTCTCAACGACCCCGCCGTGAAGCTGGTCGCCAGCGCCGCCGTGCCCGTGGACCGCGGGCCGGCCGGACTGCGCGCGATGCAGGCGGGCAAGGACTACTTCGCCGACAAGCCGGCGCTCACCACGCTCGCCCAACTCGACGACGCGCGGAAGGCCGTCGCCGCCACCGGACGCAAGTTCATGGTCTATTACAGCGAGCGCCTGCACAATGAGTCCTCGATGCATGCGACCGACCTCGTGCAACAGGGCGCCATCGGCCGCGTCCTGCAAGTCCTCGGCCTCGGGCCGCACCGGGAGAGCCCCGGCACCCGTCCGGCGTGGTTCTACGAACCGGCCAAATATGGCGGCATCCTCTGTGATATCGGCAGCCACCAGTTCGAGCAGTTCCTCACCTACGCCGGCGCGACCGACGCCACGATCATGCACGCCGCCGTCGCCAACTACGCCCACCGCACCACGCCGGCCTTCGAAGACTTCGGCGAGGCATCGCTCCTGGGCAATAACGGCGCAACCAACTACATCCGCGTGGACTGGTTCACCCCGGCCGGTCTGAGCATCTGGGGTGACGGCCGCACCTTCATCATGGGTGAAAAGGGCTACATCGAGCTCCGCAAATACGTGGACGTGGGCCGCGAGAAGACCGGGAACCATGTCTATCTCGTGGACGACAAGGGGGAACAACACATCGAAACCGAGGGCAAGGTGGGCTTCCGGTTCTTCGGTGAGCTCATCCTCGACTGCCTGAACCGCACCGAAAAGGCCATGACCCAGGCCCACGCCTTCAAGGCCGCCGAACTCTGCCTCAAAGCCCAAGCGGCGGCGCGGCGGCTGCCGGGCTGACGGTTGCACGCGCAACCGAAACGCGGCCATGTTATTTTGAAAACGCTGCAAGCATTTTAACGCGGAGTTCGCAAAGGACGCGGAGCCGATTCCAAACGCCGAGTATGAGCTGAAGCAGGTTACCGAGACCACCATTCCGACATCAGCCAGCCAGGATACCCGGAACAAGACGGAGAGGGGAAAGGAATTCCGGTCCGGTTCTTGGATTCTTGGCTTCCTGCTTTATGTTTCTAGAGGGCAATCGCGGTAAGACGCAGTTGCCGAGGGAACGGGGCAGGTTGCCCGCGCTACGGCGGAGCGCTCACCGAGGCCGGTTCGCCCAACCTTCGAAACGCGGCCACATTATTTCTGGAAATGCTGTAATCTTACGGGACGCCGGATCACTCCGCCGGTACCGCCGTCAGAATCACGGCGATACGCACCAGCAACGGGCCGCTCGCCGGCACCGGAACGCGCACCGCGTAGCGGGCCGTATCCGCATCGTCGTCGGGGAGCATGGTCATGGCCTTGGGCGGAAGCTCCGTCCAAACCACCGCGTCGGTGGACGTTTGCACCACCACCTCCAGCCCGCTGAGATTTTTGCGCTGGCGGTATTGCACCGTAAGCTGGGTGACACCGTTGATCTCGCTCACGTCCGCAACGGGCAGCAACGCCGACGACGAGGAGGCATCGAGATTCATCGCGTAAGCGAGCAACGGCGGCAGATCGGCCACCGACAGCGGAGGCGGATTGAAGGTGGGTACGAGCGTGCTGATCCACGCCGCCACCCCGTCCAACCCGACGACGACCGCGGCGGGCTGCGTGGTAACGGTGATGGGATCGGAGCCACCCAGATTGTCCGAATTGCCGGCCAAGCGCTGCTGGGTCCCGCCGGTGAGCTTGGGAATGGCCGTCGCGGAAGCACCAGCTTCGGCAGCCAGAGTTCCGCTCAGTGCCTTGGCCACCGACTTGTTGGAGGGCAAAGCGGCCGGGATGGGGGCTTGGACAACGGTCAAGGCTCGCGTAACATTGGGCGCGGCCAGAAAATTGGTGTTTCCGGTCTGCTTGGCGGTGATAGTCGCCGTGCCTTTGCCCACGATGGTCAGGGTGCTGCCGCTGACCGTCGCCACCGCCGCGTTCGAGCTGCTGTAGCTCACAGTCAGATCGGAGCTGGCCGTGGCCGTCAAGGTCAGCGGCGGATTGCCCACGGTCTGCGATGTCAGCGCGGCGAAGGTGATCGTTTGGGCGGCCTTGGCGATGACGAGTGTGCCGGACACCGAGCCGGTCCGGTTGGCGTCGGTGATCGTGGCCACCACCGGGTAGCTGCCGGGAACGGTCGGTGCGGTCGTCGTGGTGCCAGCGTAGGTCACCGTGACCGCCAGCGCGGCGGGGCTGGTGCTTACGGTGACCGGGTGCGGCTTACCGTCAAAGGTCTGGCTCAGACTGCTCAGAGTCAGCGTGGCCGCAGCTTTTTTGATCACGAGGGTGCCCGAGGCCGAGCCGGTGTGGTTGGCTTCGGTCACCACCGCCAGCACGGCATAGCTGCCCGCAATGGTGG
>JBAXLL010000303.1:0-2634 GCA_037134835.1 Verrucomicrobiota bacterium | reverse complement strand
GGGGAGTGGGCAGCGGTTCGGACATGGGCGGCAACGTGACGGACAAGGGAAAAGTCCGCAACAGTCTTAAGCCCATCACAACCCAGTGCCAGCGCAGAATGAGGAACCTGGCCGGACGATGAACCCAGGAGCCAAACCCGAAGGAATCAGGAGCCGTACGCCGTACGCTATGAGGGCAAGATGCGAATCGCGGAAACGCGGAAGGGCGAAACGTCGGGGAGCGCGGGCAGATTGCCCGCGCTACGGGGGAGGAGTTCTTGGTCGCAGCCAGTCGCTCCCCAGGATGAGCGCGGCTAGGACCACTTCCGCACCCACCTCGGCGGTGAAGGGGATCCCGATCGCCCCGCACCAGTTCGCCATCACATGAACCAGAATCATCAGCAGCAGGTCGCCTCCGGCCCGAAGATACAGTCCGGTCATGAGAATGCTCAGCGTCAGGCTGTTCACGAGAAAGAGGGGGATGGAAAGCTGGTGCTGGGACAACGCCGGAATGAAGAAGGTGTGAGCGGGCGGGGCTCATCGCAGTTGCAGCGGGCGGGAATAATGCTGACGCCCGCGTCGGTGCATGCTGGGGAGAATTACGCAGACTTCGTAAGCCCGGTCAGCCGTGGACAGACCGGGGGGCGCGGCAATGGTGTCCCACGGGCCAAGTGGGATAGTATGGGGCTAAAAAGATCCCCCGACCCGGCTCACTGGCTGGCGTAGAAGGCGTCAATTTTGGCCGAAACGTCGCGGTACGCCATGTCGTCCGCATAGATGATTTTGTATTCGTTGATGGCCTCTTCCTTCTTGCCCATCTTTTCGTAGCAGTCGGCCAGTTCGTAGACGACTTCCTTTTTCAGGTCATCCAAAGTCGTGAGTTCGGTCTTGGCGTTTTGGAGTTCAGCCAGAGCGAGGTCGTACATCTTGCGGGCCTTGAACGCCCGCGCCATGCCAATGATGGCCTGAATCCGAACTTTGGGGCTCTTTTTGGCCTGCTGGAAATTAGGAATCGCGTTGGCATAATCCTTCAACCCAAGGTAAAGGTTCGCCAAAGTGAAACGGCCCTCGAAGTCGTTCGGGTAGCGCTCAATGTAGTTCTTGGCGTCAGTCAGGCGGAAATTCGCGAGACCAGCCCTGGCCTTTTCAAGCTGGGCCTGGAGTGCGCTGTCAGCGGGGGTGGCAACCAGCGAGGTCTCAAGTTCCTTGACCTCTCCCTCGAGCAGAGCGATCTGCATGTCCGTCTCGGTTTTCTCCAAGGAGACGTCGGCCTTGCCGTTGGGCAGAGCGCGGGCCTTGCGAATCCAGACGATGGCATCGGGGAGATTTTTTAGGTTGCGGTAGCCGTCCACGATGGCGCGGATGTGATCGAGGTTCTCCGGCTGCTGCTGGTGGCGACCCTTGGCCTCATCAATGAGACGTACGGTCATTTCCTCCGAAGTCATCACCTTGGACGCTTGCTCCATCGAAACCACGGCCGCCTCGTCCTTAAGCTTGTCCCGGAAGGAACCCTTCTGGTCGTCCCAGTTGCCTTTTTCGGTCGTCTCCACGATCGAGGCCCGGCGTGACAGATCGAGAGCTTTGCCGTCGTTGGAGTTGATCTTGAGCAGCATGTCGGCGATGCGGAGCGCATCCTTCGGCTTTTTGATGACGAGATAAGCCTCGCCGAGTTTGAGCATGATTTCGGTGTCATTTGGCTTCGCCTCCATGGCGCACTCCAAAGCCCACGCCGAGGTCTCCGGGTAGCCAAGTGCACCGGTGGCCTCGGCGAGCAGCTTGAGTGCAGGCACGCTCGTGGGGTCACCCCCGAGCAGTTTCTCGGCGTTTTCCAGCATCTTGGCCGGTTCCTTGCCGCCGCCAAAAGAGAGGAAGCCGGCCTGCGTGACCGAGCCGAACTTCGCCCCAAATTTGCTCTTGGACTGATGGTGCTTGAGCTGCGCCGTGCGCAACAACTTGCGCACCGGCAGACAGCCGGGCGCGGCCTTCAGCACTTGGGCGGCCACGTCGAGGACGTAGTCGAGATTGCCGCGCTGAAGAGCGGTCTGGGCGTTTTCGACCTGCTTTTGGAGGCGGGAGTCGAGGGAGGAGACGGTGACATCAGGCATGGGTAAGACGGGTAAATGAGTTGTTTAAAAAAACGCACGGCCACGGTCAATGCAATACCCGAAAGTAGCAAAAATATTCATCCCAACGAGTGCTCCCGCTTCACGCTACGCCGCCGCCCAAGTCCGCCCGGGCCGCCACCACCAGCCGCGCGAGCCCGTCGCGCACCGCCTCCTCCGCCGGTCCCTCCACCAGCAGCCGCAGCTTTGGCTCCGTGCCCGACCACCGCGCCAGCACGCGCCCCCGCGCGCCCAGCTCCGCCTCCAAGGCCCAAATCGCCGCCGTGAGGGTGGACAAGGTTTCCAGCGCCGGTTTGGCCGCGCCTGCCGCCATCGTGATCGTCGTGCTCGACTGCGGAAATTTCTTCAGCCCCCGCCGCAACTCGGACAACGGCCGCCCCGTCGCCCTCATCACCTCAATTACCCGCAGCGCCGCCACCAGCCCGTCGCCCGTCGGCGATACGTCCGCGCAGATGATGTGCCCGCTCGACTCACCGCCAAGCGTCGCACCCAGCGCACGCATCTTTTCCGCCACGTGCCGGTCACCCACAGC
>JBAXLL010000302.1:0-2643 GCA_037134835.1 Verrucomicrobiota bacterium | reverse complement strand
TGCTGCTGTTGAGCGACGGCTTTGCGACTGAGCCGCTGGGCCCCATCGCCGAAAAAATTCTGCGGCGCGGCCTCGCGCTCGACTACCGACTGCTGGGCACGGGCACGGGCACTGACTTTCGCGTCGGCGCGGTCGAGGTACCGATGCGCGTGTTGCCGGGCGAGGCGTTTCTCGTCGAGTTCGACATCGCCGGCAACGGCGACGCCGATGTGCCATGGGAGGTAAAACGCGGCGACACGGTCGCGGCGTCAGGCGTCGCGCCGGTGCGCGGGGGGCGCGCGCGTGTGCGACTGTCCGACCGGCTCGGCGGCAGCGGGGCAGTGCGGTACGAGGTGCGTATCGAGCCGGCGACTGACGCGCACTCGGAAAACAATTTTGCCCAGGCCTGGGTGGAGGTCGCGGGCGGACCGCGCGTGCTGCTGCTGACGAACTATCTCGACGATCCGCTGGCCGCACTGCTCCGCGCCCAGGGCCTCGCGGTGCAGCTTGTCACGGAGCCGGGTGCGCTCACCGCCGCGGCGCTCACGGGCGCACGGTTGGTGGTGTTCAACAATGTGCCGGCCCACCGGGTGGCGGCGGAGTTCATGGAGGCGCTGCCGTTTTTCGTGAACGAGCAAGGGGGCGGTCTGCTCATGGCGGGCGGGCGCAACAGCTTTGGCTCCGGCGGGTATTTTTCCTCCGCGATTGACCCGCTTCTGCCGGTGTCGCTCGAGCTCCGCAAGGATCAGCGCAAGCTCGCCGCCGCGCTCGCCATCGTCATGGACCGCTCGGGTAGCATGTCGGCCAGCGCCCGCAGCGGGCAGACGAAGATGGACCTTGCGGATTCAGGTGCGGCTCGCGCCGTCGAGTTACTCGGCGACAGTGATGCGGTGTCCATTCATGCGATCGACACCGCGGCGCATGAGATTGTCGGGCTCGCGCAAGTCGGCCCGAACCGCGCCGCGATGACCGATGCCGTGCGCCGCATCCGTAGCATGGGCGGGGGCATCGTCATTCCTGCGGCCCTCCAAGCCGGCTGGGATGAGTTGAAGAAGGCCCAGGCCGGCACGCGCCATCTCATCGTGTTTGCCGACGCCAACGATTCCAACCAGCAGTCGGCCGGCTACAAGGAACTGGCCGCCGAGGTCGCGCGGGACGGGATCACCATCAGCGTCATCGGCCTGGGCAAGGACACGGACAAGGACGCGCAGATTCTCCAGGACGTGGCCGTGATCGGTGGCGGGCGGATTTTTTTCAGTGCCGATCCGACGGAACTGCCGGCGATCTTTGCGCAGGAAACCGTGTCGGTCGCTCGCTCGGCCTTCATCAAAGAGCCGACCGGAACGGCTCCCACACCCGGCTGGACAGAAATTGCCGCCCGCCCCCCCCAATGGCTGAAGGAAGTTGATGGTTACAACCTCAGCTACCTCAAGGAAGGCGCAACGCTTTCATTGCTCTCCACCGATGAATACAACGCCCCGCTCATCGCCTCCTGGGCGCGCGGCGCGGGACGTGTGGCGGCCGTGTCCTTTCCGCTTGGCGGGGAATTTTCCGAACGGGTGCGCGCCTGGCCGGGCTACGGTGATTTTGCCCAGACGCTCACCCGCTGGCTCGCCGGCGAGGATGCACCCGCCGGGCTTGCGCTCCGTACGGCCGTCGAGGGCGAGCGCCTCACGCTGGAGCTGCTCTATGACCAGACCTGGGCCGCGCGCGTCGCTCAAATCGGCGGGCCGGTGGCCACGCTTGCCGAGGGCGGCCTCGGCCGGGACCCGGAAAAAATGCGCCCGGTGGTCTGGGAAAAAATCGAGCCCGGCCGTTTCCGCACCACGGCGGAGCTGACTCCCGGCCTGCGGGTACGCGGCGCGGTGCGTCTTGGCAACGCCGCCCTGCCTTTCGGACCCGTGGCCGTGTCGGGTCTGGCCGAATGGGCCTACGATCCCGCCCGCGTCCAGGAACTGCGCGAGCTCTCCCAGCGCAGCGGTGGCCGCGAACGCCTCGACCTTGCCACCATCTGGGACGCGCCGCGCCCCGTGACCGCGCGCGGCATCCGGGGCTGGCTGCTGACGGCGTTCGTCCTCCTGCTGCTGGCCGACGCGTTGCTGACAAGGCTGGAGATCTCGCTGCTGACGGGGCGGAGAAAAAAACCGTCGGGCGCCTAGATTACTGGCCGGGCCGGTTATCCTGGCCTGGCGCCTGGTTGTAAATTCGCTTCGCTTCGCATCCATTCGCGGTTTCAACTCCCGCTTTCTCATGTTCGAATCCCTTACCGAAAAACTTTCCTCCGCGCTCCGCAATCTTCGCGGGGTCGGCCAGCTTTCCGAGGCCAACATGGCCGAGGCGCTCACGGAGGTTCGCACGGCCCTGCTCGCGGCCGACGTACATTTCAAGGTCGCCCGCGAGTTTGTCGAGCGCGTGCAGACGCAGTGTGTAGGGCAAGCGGTTCTCAAGGGCGTCGCGCCCGGCCAGCAGGTCGTCAAAATCATCAACGATGAGCTTGTGCGCCTGTTGGGTGAGGGCACCACCGGCCTTTCGCCGGCCAGGCCGCTGAAGATTCTCGTGGTTGGCCTCCATGGTTCCGGCAAGACCACCTCGACTGCCAAGCTCGCCAAACTCCTCAAAAAACGCGGCTATAAACCTTTTGTCGTAGCTTGCGATATCTACCGA
>JBAXLL010000301.1:0-2653 GCA_037134835.1 Verrucomicrobiota bacterium | reverse complement strand
ACCTTAAGCTCCACGACATCCCCAACACCGTCGCCAAGTCAGTCGAATCCCTCGCCCCGCTTCCCATCGGCATGCTCACGCTCCACACCTCCGGCGGACGTGAAATGATGGCCGCCGCCGTAAAAGCCCAGCAGCAGGCGAAACCCGGCCTGCTCCTCCTCGGAGTCACCGTGCTCACCTCCATGGACGCCATCGGCCTCGCCGAAACCGGTGTCAGCGCCGCGCCCGACACCCAGGTCGCCCGCCTCGCCGATCTCGCCGCCGCCGCCGGCCTGCGCGGCCTCGTCTGCTCCCCGCTCGAAGTCGCCGCGCTCCGCGCCCGCCTCCCCGCCGCCGTGCAGCTCGTCACCCCTGGCATCCGCCCCGCCGGGGAATCCGGCGGTGATGACCAAAAACGCGTCCTCACCCCCGCCGAAGCCGCCGCCGCCGGTTCCAGCTACATCGTCGCCGGCCGCCCGATCCTGAAAGCCCCCGATCCGGCTGCCGCCGCCCGCGCCATCCTCGCCGAGCTCGGATGGAAAGACTGAAAGCTGAAGGACTGAAAGGCTGACCCCATCCTTCCTTCAAAAGAATAACTTCAGAAAACCGTATCCGACGAAAACGCCGCCCTCATCATGGCTTCACGCATCCAGCCCTTCAGCCCCTCGGTCCTCCAGCCCTTCCGCGTGGCCGCCATTCTCCTCGCCGCCGGCAGCGGACGCCGCATGGCCGGAGCCGTCGCTGACAAAATCCTTGCACCGGTCGCCGGCAAACCTGTCTTCGCCCACTCTGCGGCGGCGTTCGTCATTGCTGACGTGGCAGACCTCTACATTATCGTCCACCGCGACCGCCGCCAGATGCTCGCACTCTCCACCCGTGCGCCTACGCCAGCGCTTTTCGTGCGTGGCGGACGCGAGCGCCAGGACTCCGTCGCCGCCGCCCTCGCCGCGCTGCCACCGGACATCACGCATGTTTTCATCCACGATTGCGCCCGCCCGCTGGTACGGCCCGGGCAGCTCGTCGCGCTCCTCAAGCTCGCCCGCCGTCACCACGCCGCCGTCCTCGCCCACCGGGTCACCGACACAATCAAGGAGGTCCTTCCGCGCCGCGCACTCCGCACCGTGCCGCGCGAAACCCTCTGGGCGATGGAAACACCCCAGGTCTTCGCCCGTGACCTCATCGTCCGCGCCTACAAAAAAGTCCGCACCCGCCGCCTTCGCATCACCGACGACGCCGAGGCCGTCGAACACCTCCACCACCCCGTCACCCTTCTCGAAAACCCGTACCCCAATCCCAAACTCACCACCCCTTCTGATCTCGCGTGGTGTGAGTTTCTGCTGAGAAAAACATGACCGGACGGACGATTTTCCATGAAAATGTGAACGCGGCTCATTTTGCCGACCAAAAAACTGTCAAGGCATCACCCGCCAACCCCGGTGAACGGTGAGATTTTCCACCTCCGGCCAAATTAATCACGCGTCATCGCAAATCTGGGAAATTTATTGCCAATAAATAAAGTTTCCGAAGTAATACCTCGTCATTGACCCAGATGAACTCCCTGAAAAAATACCCTAGGTTGGTGTCCCGCACCAGGCTCGCCGGCCTGATATGCACCCTCCTTGCGGCAGGTCAGATGGTGCGCGGACAGGGCGTGGCCGCATCAGCGGTGAAGGGTGCATCATCGGCCGAAAATCCGGGGATGGCGCAGTTCCGCCAGGAGGTTTTGCCGATCTTGCAGAAAAATTGCTACGACTGCCATGGCGACGGCAAGAGCGAGGCCGGCCTGGCCTTGGACCAGCTGAAGACCGAGGAGCAAATTCTGCACAATCCCTCCGTATGGATGAAGGTGCTCAAGAACACCCGCGCCGGGGTCATGCCGGCCGAAGGCCCGCACCTGCCGGCCAAGGAGCAGGCGACGCTGGACAATTGGATTAAGTTCACAGCCTTTGGGGTAGATCCGAAGCGCCCGGATCCGGGCCGGGTCACCGTCCATCGGCTCAACCGCCTCGAATACCGCAACACCATCCGCGACCTGCTCGGCGTGGATTACGACACCACTGCGTCCTTCCCGGGCGATGACATCGGCCACGGCTTCGACAACATCGCCGACGTGCTGAACGTGTCGCCGCTCCTGATGGAAAAATACCTCGCCGCCGCGCAGACCGTCGTGGATCAGGCCGTGCCCCTCATCGCGCGTGTGCCGCCAACAGAAAAGGTCCTGGGCCGGGACTTCGTGAACGCCGAAACCGGCCTGCCGCCCGAGCTGGACCCGAACACCGTCGAGAACGGTGTGACTCCCCGCACCGCCGCCATCACGAGCTATCTGGAGCCACTGAAGCTCCGCCGTGAATTCACCGTGTCCGCCGAGGGCGGCTACCGGCTGGTGCTGGAGCAGGGCGTGAGTGGCAATTTCAACCCCGTCGATGCGAGCTGCAAGGTGTCCATCTGGGTGGACGGCAAGCTCATGACGGAGAAAGTCCTGCCTTGGCGCGGGGCCAACGCCCTCACGGAGCGGCTGCCGTCGTTCTACGACACGATCCCCGTGCGCTGGGCCCCGGGGAAACATGTGGTCGAGATCCACGCCGAGCCTCACGAGGTCCAGCCCAACGCGCTGGCCCAGAGCCAGCGCGGCTACAGCGGGATTTTTTTCCTGCTCCGCAGCGCCACCCTGGAG
>JBAXLL010000300.1:0-2705 GCA_037134835.1 Verrucomicrobiota bacterium | reverse complement strand
CTGAATCTCGCGGCTGGATTTCCGACCACCGAGGTCTGCCTTGCCGTGTCGGACTCGACCCGCAAAGTCTGTGCCGGTGAGATCATGCAGACGCTGCGCCGCCGTTCGACCGAGGTGACGCGCGCCGACTATGATCGCGTGATTGAGCTAAAAACAGCGGAGCTCTTCCGCGTGTCGTGCCAGCTTGGCGCACGGCTGGGCGGCTATCCGGAGGAGTTTGCGGCGGCGGCGGCGGAATTTGGCCGGTACCTCGGCAGTGCCTACCAGATTTACGACGACCTCGCGGATTTCTTTGGTGACGAGTTGCACATCGGCAAAACCCTCGGAACTGATCTCCGTAGCGGCAAGCTCACCCTGCCGCTGTTGGTGCTGCACGACCGGCTCCCGGCCGTCGAACGCGCCGCGCTGTTTGAGGAGATTGCCGGCCGTCGAGCGCCCGATCCGGAGGCGCGCCTGCGGCAGATGCATGAGTTGGACATATTTGCCACCGTGGCCGCCGAGGTCCAGAAAGCGCTCGCTGCTGCGGAGTCGGCCCTTGCGCCACACGCCTCCCAGCCGCCGGCCCCGCTGCTCGTCGAACTGGCCGGGGTTTTGCGCGGACAGGTTGCCGGTCTGCGCCGACCCCGGGGCTGAGGGAGTCGCCAAGTTTGCGTTTGCCCACCGCCACGATTTGCCCACCCTTGGGTTCGTTCAGCCATGAACGCCGTCGCCAAACTCTTTGCCAAACCGCTCGTGCTCTCGCCTGAACGCCGGGTGGAGGCTGACGCCGACCAGATGGTGGTCGCCCGGGTCCAGGCCGGCGAGGTGGCGGCGTTTGACGAACTCATCCTCCGCTATCGGGAACGGATGGTGGGCCTGATTTACCAGATGACCTCCAACCGTGAGGATGCCGCCGACCTCGCGCAGGACGTGTTTATCAAAGCCTTCCAGTCCATCCGGCGGTTCGAGGGTCAATCATCGTTTTTTACCTGGTTGTATCGCATCGCGGTCAACACCACGCTTACCCACCTGCGCCGGCAGCGAACGACGAGATTTTTCAGCCTCGAAAAGATGCAGGAAGACAGCGCGACAGCCGGGCTGATCGCACGGCTGACGGACGCCACAGGCGCGGATAGGGAGACCTTTGCGAGGGAACTGCAGGAAAAATTGAACGAAGCGCTTCAAAAGTTGTCTATCAAGCATCGCACCGTGATCACCCTTTTTGAGATCGAAGGCCTCAGCCACGAGGAAATTGCCCGTATTATGCGCTGCTCCACCGGCACCGTTCGGTCGCGCGTCCACTACGCCAAGCAATTGCTGCAAGCTGAGTTACAAGCCTATATCCGCTCCTAACCATGCCCGATCTTCACCATCAAAAAATCGCCCTTGAAGAGCTGTTGCGCCTGAAGCGTACAGAGAGGCCGGACACTGGCTTTTGGGCGGATTTTGAGCGTCAGCTGCGCACCAAACAGCTCGCCGCCCTTGTCAGCCGGCCCGCGTGGTGGAGTGTATCTTGGGCGCGCGTCCGCATTGCAGTCGTGCGCGTGGTTGCGCCGATCGGTGCGACGGCTGCCGTGATCCTGACAACCCTGAATTTTAACAGCAACGGCCCGATCGTGCGAGCGCTCGCAAGCAAGGCTGCCACCGTCGTGGTGGACGTACGCGCGGTCACTCCGGCGCAGACCAATGGCGTGGGCGAGCAAACGCCGGCATTACCACGCACCTTGCCAACCCCGCAACCGGCGGTGATCATCGCCGACGCCATCCCCGCGTCGCAGCCGGTGACGGACACCATGGCAATGCGGCAGGATGTTCTAACGCAGAGCCAGCCCGGCACCACAAGGATTACGACGCCTTGGAGCGGAACCAGCATCCGTCCCGAAGAAGCGATGTCGGTCGCTGGGTCCGGCCTTTTCGCTGAGCCTGATGTCTTTGTGGCCCCGGCACCTTTGGACAAGTTTACGGGCATGACGCCTGCCGGCTTGACCGCTGAGCCCCTTTACACTGCCAAAACACCCGGTTACACCGCATCTACCGTGTATAAGCTGATGGCGATGTTTCACCCATCCGATGGTGCCGACCGGCTGGCAGCGGTATCCGAGGCGGGGGTGCAGGCGCGTGAGCGTGTGAGAAGCAGCCTGGATGCGGAGCTGCTTTCCGCCGCTTCCCCCCGGACCAGCGTCGCGTTTGAGCGCGGCGCGCTGAGCATGAAGTTCTGAAGCCGCAGGTTTGTGTGGGCGTCCAACTGCTTCAGTTTGCCCTCGTATCCGGCAGCCTTTCACCCGGTAAAGCCCCTGTAATCAAAGCTCGCCAAGCACTCCCAGCGGCCCAAGCCTGCTGATGGTTCTGCGTCGCTCTCCGCGCGCCGGCCTCACCCTCTCCCCGTCATGGCAACTCCCGAAGAAAAACGCGCCCGCGAGCTCCGAGGCCCCGGCCTTGTGGAAATTCTTTTTAGCATCGTGCTCAGTCTGTTGCTCGGCGTCGTGCTGAGTGCGACGCATCTCGTGTTCAAGCCCGTGGAAAAGAAAATGGAGAAGGAGCCGGCGGCGGCGCCGGCCCCGGCTGCCGTGCTCTATCGTCCCGTCCAGTTTGTCGAGGGGACGACCGCCGGCGGTGCCGGCTGGCTTGCGAAAAAGCAGGCGTTCGTGAGCGGGGCGTCCGGTAGCATCACTCTCAACGAGGCCGAATTGAACACCCTCATTGCGACACTTGCTCCGCCCCCGCCT
>JBAXLL010000299.1:0-2708 GCA_037134835.1 Verrucomicrobiota bacterium | reverse complement strand
GCGGCAGAGATGGTCCTTGAACTCGGTGTCAGCCTTGGTGGTGAAATAATATTTCAGGCCGTCGAGACCAACGCCGGTGGAGCCGTCGGGGAAGGTGGCGGCGGTCTGCACGGGGCGACCGGCGAGGTCGAGGGCGCGGCGTTCGCCGACGGGGCCGTAGCCCTCGAAGACTAGGCCGAAGGAGTCGAACTTGTCGTGGCAGCTCGCGCAGGACTTGTCGGCGCGGTGGCGGGCTAGGGTCTGCGCGAGGGTCAGGTCACCGAGCTTGGTCTCGTCGGCCGGGATCGTCGGGACGTTGGGTGGGGGCGCGGGTATGCGGGTGCCGAGAAGCTTGGTGACGACCCAGTGGCCGCGTTTCACCGGGCTGGTGCGGAGGCCGGGGGCGTTCTTGGTAAGAAAGACCGCCATCGGCAGCAGGCCGCCGCGGCCGAACTCGGCGACGTCGGCGCGCGCCCAGCCGTCGGTGTCTGGCGCGGCGGGCGTGGGCAGTCCGTAGAATTTGGCGAGCGGGGCGTTGACAAAGGTGTAGGTGCCGTGGATGAGGTCTGACACGGGGCCGTCGCGGCGGACCAGATCGGCGAAGAAGCGCAGTGGCTCCTCGAACATGGCGGCACGCAGCTCGTTGGTGAACTCGGGGAAGCGCTCACGGTCCACGGCGTTGTGTTCTTCGAAGCGGCGCACATCGAGCCAGTTGGCGCCGAACTCGGTTGCGAGGCCACGCAATACACGGGAATCCTGCGCGAGGCGGCGGGCCTCCGCGGCGAGCACCTCGGGTTTGTGCAGGTCGCCAGTGGCGGCGCGATCGAGCAACGCGGCGTCGGGCATAGAAGCCCAGAGGAAATAGCTCAAGCGGCTCGCCAGCTCGAAATCGGAGAGAGGCTGCGTCTTCACGGCCGGGCCGACCCGCCCGGCGCCGGCGGTGAGGCCGGGTCCAGTAGGCGCGATCGGAGCCGCAACGGCGACCTGCGGCAACGCGACGCGGAAGGAGAACGCGGGCGACATCAGGATACTCACGACGGAGTCGCGGATGGCATCCTCATGGCCGAGCTTCTGCTCGGTGCGCAGCGAGCGGTAAAACGCGAGGATGCTCCCGCGCTCGTCCGCAGAGAGCGGCCGGCGGAAGGCGTGCGCGGCGAAGTCGATCAACGCGTCGAGCTGGCGCGGCTCCGCGTCGGCGCGAGATTTCTCGAGGGCGCGGATGGCGGTGTTCATCGCCGGAAAATAGTCCTGCACGGCCTTGAGCGCGGGCGAGTCCTGGGCGAGGGTGGTCTTGGCTTTCGTGACGAAGGTGTCGGCGAGCTCGTTGAGCTTGGTCTCGGTGAGGAGATCGTCGTCCTCGGAGCGAAAAGCGTTGAACTCTGGCGTGAACATGAAGCTGGGCGGTTCGCCACGCTCGAACCAGACGAACTGCCGGAACTGGCGGAATGGCACCGTGGCGATGAAATTCAGCTCATCCCACAGGCGGGCGAGCTCCGACTGCTGTGTGTCGTCGAGCAGCAGCTCGCATAACGGCGCGTCGTCGCGGAAGTAGCCCATCTGGCTGTGGAAGCCGGCGGTGAGCAGGCGGTGGCCCTCCAAGTCGGTCCGGATGTTGTTGGCGTTCGTCTCGAACATCCGCGCGCGCTCCCACACCACAAAGGCGTCGGGAAACACGGTACAGAATTTTTTGAACGCCTCCTCGTAGCGCGCGCGGCCATCGGCGGCCTCGGGGATGAGCATGGCCGGGTCGGAGCCGGCATAATAGGTCATGTCCACGTTGAGCGCCATGCCGGTGGGGTAGGCTAGGCGGTGGGTGGCGTATTCGCGGTCCTTCCAGAGCACGAGCGTCTGCGAGCCACTGGCGAGACCGCGCGCGGGCAGGTTGGCGACCTGCTTGGTGACGAAGGGCCGCAACTCCATGATGAAGTCTCGGAGATAGCCGAGCCGGGTGGCGAGCTCGGGCGGCTCCGTGCCTTCGGTGGGCGGCGGCAGCGCGCGGAAGCGGGCCTGGATGGCGGCGACGGGGCCGGCCTCTTCGCCGGGGAGGGCGAGAAATTCCTGGAGCTTGCCGAGGTATTTCGGACTGAGGCCGCCCTCTTTTGCGAGGCCGGCGAGCGTGGCACCGGGCTGGCCAAGCGCGGCGCGATTTTGAAAATGCCAGAGAGCGCGGAAGTACACCGTGTAGTCGGGAAACTGGCCCATGTAGTTGCCGAACTGGGCGGCGACGCCGAGACCCTGGGCCTTGTAGAAATCCACGATGCGGTGGACGGCATAGTTGTCGCGGTCCTCGTCAGTCACCATGGGGATTGGCGCGAAGGCGAGGCCGTCGGGCTTGAACACGAGGTGATCGGCGACGTTGCGCGCGGCCTCAAGGTATTTTTTCACCAGCGCCGGAGACACGTCGAGCGATTCACCGGAGTTGTCGAAGCCGGCGGTATTGGCGGGATCCACGGGGAATTCCTTCGTGGGGCGGAGGTCCACGCCGGTGAGGTCGCGGATGGTGTTGTCGTATTCGGCGTTGCTGAGGCGGCGGGCGAGCACGGGGCCGGGGTCACCGGCGTGGCGGCGGGCCTCGTCGGCGCGCATCGTCTCGAGCCAGGCGACGACAGGTGCGCGCTGCGTGGCGGCCGGGTCGCCCTGCACATCCTTCACCTCGTACTCGATGGGCTTGCCGCCCACGCCGCCGGCGGCGTTGATCTGATCGATCTTCACCTTGGCTGCTTCGGAGC
>JBAXLL010000298.1:0-2715 GCA_037134835.1 Verrucomicrobiota bacterium | reverse complement strand
CCCCGGCGGCCCACGCGGCGGAGCGCAGCGCAAAGCCGTCCATCGTCACGCGGTCGAACGGCGGGAGGTCGCGGTCGGCCGCGATGGGTGAGCGCAGCACACGCCCGTGCGCCGCCGCAAGCGGGCAAGGCTCGGCGGGGAAGGTGCAGATATTTTCGAGGATGATGCGCTCGGCATCGGCGGGGGACGGCAGCATGGGAGAAAGGGAGGGGGAATTTTACACGAAGGCCGCAAAGAACGCCAAGAACCAGCACCGCAGCCGGTCTGCACCTTCGCGTCCTTTGCGATCTTTGTGTAAAATCTGCTTTCATCGCGCGCGGGGCAAATGGAAAACCACCGGGCAAACGGCCTTGCCTCGGCGGATGTATGGCCCGAACTTATTCGGGCATGAAGACGAAGCTCACATTCGCAGCACTGCTGGTTGTGGCTCCGTTGGTGGCGGCTACCACGCTGGTATGCTGGGAGCCAGCCCGATGGGGCGGATCAATCAGTCCGTTGGCAATTGCTACGATGGCATTCTTTGGGGTCTTGAGCGTTCCGCTTTGGCCGACCTATATTCCCGCTTTGATTATCACTCCGCTGGTGATGAAGCGCGTGTCTGCGTCTCGTGTATTCATGCGTCTGCCTCTGCCGGCTCTCATGGGGGTTTCACTGCTGGTTGGAGCACTGGCTGGATTCGGTGTGATCATGCCGGTCGTTCCAGAGCTCAAGGATTCAGATCTGGTCTTGATGTGGGCCAGCGCAGGTGCGGCAGCCGGAGCGGTTACCCTTACATTGATATTTTTGATCCACCGCTTTGTCCCCTCGCCTGACACTCCACCTCCAATTCCGCCGAGCACAAAAGGATGACCACGTCGGAGATGACGGTGTAGCATGAGAGTTGGTTTTTCCCTCCGGTTGTGCTTCTGTGCGCGCCGACCATGAGCGACCTCCGCGACCCGTTCCACCGCCCGCTGCGCGACCTGCGCATTTCGGTCACGGACCGCTGCAACTTCCGCTGCCCCTACTGCATGCCGGCGGAGGTGTTTGGACCGGGCTATGCGTTTTTGAAAGACCCGCAACTGATGACGCTCCCCGAACTGGTGCGCATCGCGCGGGCGTTTGTGGCGCTCGGTGTGGAAAAAATCCGGCTCACGGGCGGCGAGCCGCTGCTGCGCGCCGACGTGCCGGAGCTGGTGCGTGCGCTCAAGCAGGAGCTGCGCGTGCCCGACGTGGCGCTGACGACCAACGGCTGGCTGCTCGAAAAGCGCGCGGCCGAGCTGCGCGCCGCCGGCCTCGACCGCGTCAACGTTTCGCTCGATGCGCTCGACCCCACGACGGCGGGCCGGATGAACGGCCACGGCTTCTCCCCCGACCGCGTGTTGCGCGGCATCGCGGCGGCCAGCGCGGCGGGGCTGCCGGTGAAGCTCAACATGGTCGTGCAGCGCGGCGTGAACGACGGCGAGATTTTGGCGTTGGCGGAGTTCGCGCGCGCGCGCAGGCACACGCTGCGGTTCATCGAGTTTATGGACGTGGGTAACACCAACCACTGGGCGGTGACGCAGGTGGTGCCGGCGCGGGAGATCGTGGAGCGGGTCGGCGCGCGCTGGCCGCTGGAACCGTCGGCCCCCGCCTATCGTGGCGAGGTCGCGGCGCGCTACCGCTACCGTGACGGCCGCGGCGAGATCGGGCTGATTTCGTCGGTTACGGAGCCCTTCTGCCGGGACTGCCATCGCGCCCGGCTTTCGGCGGACGGTAAAATCTTCACCTGCCTGTTTTCCGCGCTGGGCTGGGATCTGCTCGGCGCGCTGCGCGCGGGCGCGGATGACGCGGAGCTGGAGCGCTACGTGGGCCGCGTATGGGGCGGCCGGCTGGATCGCTACAGCGACGAGCGCGCCGAGGTGCTGGCGGCCGGCGAGCCGCGTGCGAAAGTCGAGATGAGCTACATCGGCGGGTGAGGGGGTGCCTCAATATCGTAGGGGCGCAGACTTGCTGCGCCCTCAGTGGTGATCGGAAGCGAAACGAGGGCGCGGCAAGACCGCGCCCCTACATCCATCTTTCACCCCGCGGCCGGCAATCGCTCAATCCGCACGCGGCGCAGGCGTTCGGCGGCCATATCTTCGGCGGTCACGCGCAGGTCGCCCACCGTCACGGTGTCGCCGCGACGCGGCTCGTGGCCGAGCTGCCGCAGCGCCCACACGCTCACCGTCTCGCGCGGGTGCCACTCAAAGTTCCAGCCTGTCTCCGCCTGCAGCTCGCGCATGGTGAAGAGGCCGCTGACGACGATGGCGTTCTCCGTGTGCTCGAAGACCGGGCCATGGCCGATATCGAACTCGTCGCGGATGTCGCCGACGATTTCCTCCAGCACGTCCTCAAGGCTCACGAGTCCGGCGGTGTGGCCCGCGTCGTCGAGCACGAGCGCGAGGTGCGTGCGCGACTTGCGGAACAGCTCGAGCATCGCGTGGATGGGCGTTTTCAAGGTGAACGTGAGCGCGGGCCGGAGCAGCGGCTCGAACGGCGCCTCGGGCCCGAGCGCCTGGATCTGCCAGAGCCACTCGCGCACGAGCAGCACGCCGGCGACGTCGTCGAGCGCGCCCCGGCACACGGGGAAACGGCTGAAGCCGCTCGTCTGCGCGAGGCGCAGGCTTTCCGCGTGAGGCCGGTCGAGGCGCAGCGCGACGATCTGGTCGCGCGGGCGCATAATCTGCTGCGCCTGGGTGTCGCGCAGACGCAGCG
>JBAXLL010000297.1:0-2717 GCA_037134835.1 Verrucomicrobiota bacterium | reverse complement strand
GCGAGACGCCGCGCACCGCATGCACCGGCACTTCGCCAGAGTCGTAGATTTTATGCAGGTCCTCGATCTTAACGACAACGGGCGACATAGCGGGCGGAGATAGATGAGCAGATTGAGTTTCGAAGGATCAGCCACCGCCACCACGGCCGCCACCACCGCCACCACCCCCGGGACCACCGCCACCACGGCCTTGGAAAGGATTGTTACCGCCGGCCTGGGGCGCAGCGACGGGCGCGCCGGGAAGATTGACGCTGCTCACGATGGCGTCGCCCTCATTCACGCCATCAATCACCTCGGTGTTCACGCCATCGGTGATGCCGAGGCGCACGGTCAGCCGCTCGACGCGCGGCACCTCCAGCGTGCCGACGGACTTGAAGACCGTGCGTGTGACAATCTGCGTCTCACCGCCACCAGCCCCGCCGGTGCCGCGCCCGCCGCCGCGCCCGCCACGGCCGCCGCCGCGCCCACCGGGGCCACCAGCACCACGTGGGCCGCCACGGTCGCCGTTGGCTGCCACCGGCTCGGAGCCGGGGGCGATCGAAGCCGCCGTGGCCGTCTGAGCCGCAGCGACGGGAGCGGCCGCCACCGGTGCCGGCGGCAGCAGCGACTCGGGAACACGCACCCGCAACGTGCTGTTGGCAAGGCGCAGCACGTTGTCGCGCCGTGCGGTGATGATGGAGACATTGGCCGTCATGCCGGGCTTGAGGCGCAGGTCGGAGTTGTCCACCTCAATAATGGCACCGTAGGTGACGACATTGGACTGCGTGACGGGCGCGTTGCGGATTTGC
Source organism: Verrucomicrobiota bacterium (assembly GCA_037134835.1). GTDB lineage: Bacteria > Verrucomicrobiota > Verrucomicrobiia > Opitutales > Opitutaceae > CAIYUN01. Next base: position 1,929 of record JBAXLL010000297.1, on the reverse strand, counting down.
GCGACGGTGCCCCGAAACAACCGGCCGGGATACGCATCCACGAGGAACGTCACATCCTGCCCCTCCTTGACGCTGCCGATGTCAGCCTCGGACACGCCCGCGCTGATCTCCATTTTTGTGAGATCGTTGACGATGAGGAACAGGGTGGGGGCGTTAAGGCTGGCGGCCACGGTTTTGCCGACCTCAGTCTGCCGGTCAATCACGACGCCATCAATGGGCGAAAGCAGCGTGCATCGATCCAGGTCAATCTTGGCATTGTCCACGGCCGCCTGTTGGATCAGCAGCTGGGCATCGGCCTGTTTGAGTTGAGCTTCGGCCTCCTGGAGCTCCTGATCGGTAACCAATTGCTGGGTGGCGAGCACCCGGGTGCGCTTGGTGTTGGCCGCTGTGAGATCGTGATTGGCCTGGGTATTGATCAGCTGCGCCTGGGCTTGCTGGAGTTTCGACACGTAGGTGGCCTCGTCAATACGGGCGAGCACCTGGCCTTTTTTCACCACATCATTAAAATCCACCAGCACCTGCTTCACGAGGCCGGACACCTGCGAGCTGATCTCAACCGAGGTGACGGGCTGGAGTGCACCGGTGGCCTTGACTTCCTGCTGGAGCGGGCCGCGCGTGACCGGCACGGTGGTGACCTCGGGTGGCTTGTCGCCATTGCGCCCCCAGACATACCAGCCGCCGCCCGCGCCGCTGGCGAGCAAGACGGCAAGGAGCAACCAGCCGGTGGGGAAGGAGGATTTGGCCATAAGCGGGGGACTGTTTGCAGATATTTTCGTTCCCGTGCAAACCAAACTGGGCGTTTTTTTTGGCCTGACCCGACACACCTTGGAGCCGTACCACCCCGGATAACACGACCGCTTGGGCTACGCGCCCCATTATGCAAACTTTTCCGTCACAATGGCAAAGCGCCGTGCCGCCTCCCTCAGTTCTGGCTCGGCGAGCACCCCGTAGCTCAAACGGACAAAATTTCTCGGCACGGTGTCTCCAAAACACAGCTCTCCGGGCACATACAAAACTCCTGCCTCCACGCAGGCGCGGCAGAACGCCGAGTCCAACCCGGTGTCAAGCGAGGAGGGGGCCTCCAGCCAAAGGTAAAGCCCGCCCCGGGGCTCGCTCCAGCGCCAGCCGCGTGCCGGCAAACCGGCGGCGGCGAGCGCCTCGTGCAGCGTGCGCATCTTGCGCGCATAGGCCGGGCGGATGACGGCAAGATGCGCGTCGAACGTGTCACTCGCCAGTACGTGCTCAAACACGGCTTGGTTGAAATTGGCCGTGCCGAAATCGTGGTGCCCCTTGGTGTGCTGCATCCGCGCGAGCCAGTCCGCGTCGGTGCAGACGCCGTAGCCGACCTTGAGGCCGGTGGCAAAGGGCTTGGTGAGGGTTGAGAGCCAGAGCCGGGGGAATTTTGCCCACGCGGGCAGCGCCAGCACGCCAGGAGCGGGATGCAGCACATCGAACCACAGCTCACGATAGGCGGCGTCCTCGATCACCGGCACCACCGCGCCATGCGCGGCGAGCGTGGTCGCAAGCGCATTTTTCTCCGTCACGTCGAGGCTGCGTCCCGAGGGATTGGAAAAATAGCTGACGAAATAAACCGCCTTGAGCCGCGCCCGCTCGCCGCTCGCCGCCATCGCCGCGAGCTGCTCACCCAGCGCGGGCAGGTCGAGCTTCCCGGCAGCATCCACTGGCAGTGAACGCGCCTCGACGCCGAGACCGGAGAGCAATTCGAGAAACACAAAGTAGCTCGGGCGGTCCACGAGCACGATGTCGCCGGGGTCGCAAAGCGCCTGCATGGCGAGGTAGAGCGCCTGCTGCGAGCCGTTGGTGATGAACATCTCACGCCGCACTGCCGTCGCGTCGAGGCCCGGCTCCGCCCGGCACAGGCGGGCGGTGAGTAGCTCACGCAGACGTGGACGGCCTTGGGTCGCACCG
>JBAXLL010000296.1:0-2733 GCA_037134835.1 Verrucomicrobiota bacterium | reverse complement strand
TGTAGGGATGCAGTGGACGCTCAATTACATCGGCAGCGGGTCCGAGTTCGACGATCTTGCCCAGATACATCACAGCGATGCGATCGGAGATGTGTTTCACCACCGAGAGGTCGTGGGCAATGAAAACCAGGCTCAGGCCCATCTGGCGCACCAGGCCGGCGAGGAGGTTGAGGATTTGCGCCTGGATGGACACGTCGAGCGCCGATACCGGCTCATCGGCGATGATCACCTTGGGCCGCAGCGCGAGCGCGCGGGCGATGGCGATGCGCTGGCGCTGGCCGCCGGAAAACTCGTGCGGGTATTTTTGCACAGCGGCCGGCGGCAGGCCGACGAGCGTCATCAGTTCGGCGACACGCGTGGTCACATCGGCGGGTGGACAGACGTGGTGAACGCGCAGCGGTTCCGCGAGTGTGGAGAACACGGTGAGGCGTGGGTTGAGCGAGGCGAAGGGGTCTTGGAATACCATCTGGAGGTCGCGGCGCGCAGCCCGCAGGTCGGCGACGGTAGCACTCGTGAGGTTTTTTCCCTCAAGCACGACGGTGCCGCCCGTCGTCGGGACGAGCTGCAGGATCGTGCGGGCGAGGGTGGATTTGCCGCAGCCCGATTCGCCGACGAGCCCGAGCACCTCGCCGTGCCGGAGCGAGAGCGAGACGCCGTCCACCGCCTTCACCGTGCCCGCCGGCCGCCGGAGGATGATGCCGGAGTGGACTGGAAAGTGAGTCTGGAGGTCGCGGAGCTCGAGGATGGGGTCGGGCATGGGGTAAAAATGTCGGCCAAATTTTTGAACCACAGAGAGACGGAGAGCACGGAGAAACGGTTTCAGGCTCTGTGTCCTCCGTGCTCAGTGGTTCAAAAAAAGTTCAAATCTCTCCGGCTTGGGCGCGGAGGCAGGCGTGGGCGTGGCCGGGGGTCACCTCGCGGAGTTCGGGTTGCTCCACGCGGCAGCGGTCGGCGGCGAAGGAGCAGCGCGGGGCGAAGGCGCAGCCGGGCGGCGGGCACGTGAGGTCGGGTGGGAGGCCAGGGATGGTGAACAGCTCCGCACCCTTGGGTTGGAGTGCGGGGATGGAGCGTTGTAGCGCGTGGGTATAAGGGTGCAGCGGCGCGCGGAAGAGTGTGTGAGTGTCGGCGGTCTCGATGATGCGGCCGGCATACATCACCTGTACGCGGTCGCACAAGCCGGCGACTACGCCCAGATCGTGGGTGACGAAGATCACCGCCATGCCGAGCTCGCGCTGCATTTTTTTGATCAGCTCCAATATCTGGGCCTGCACGGTCACGTCGAGCGCGGTGGTGGGCTCATCGGCGATGAGCAGTTCGGGGCGCGTGATGAGGGCCATCGCGATCATCACCCGCTGCCGCATGCCTCCGGAAAACTGGTGCGGGTGCTGGTGGAGACGGCGTGCGGCGTCGTTGATGCCGACGGCCTCCAGCATCGCCAGGCCGCGGGCCAGCGCCTCCTTGCGGGAAATGTTTTCGTGGATGAGCAGCGGTTCAATGAGCTGTTCGCTGACGCGCAGATAGGGATTCAGCGACGTCATCGGGTCTTGGAAAATCATGCTGATGCGCTTGCCGCGGATGGCGCGCAACTCACGGGGGGTGCAATGGAGAAGGTCAACGCCATCGAACAGCGCCAGGCCGTCCTCAGTGCGGGCGGGTGGCGACGGCAGGAGGCCGAGCAGGGAGAGGCAGGTGACGGACTTGCCGGAACCGGATTCGCCGACGAGGCCGAGAGTCTCGCCGCGTTCCAAACTAAAGCTCACGCCATCCACCGCGCGGACGATCCCATGGCGGGTGTGGAAGCTCGTGCGGAGATTTGTGACCGTGAGGAGCGGCATTTCTGATTTTGGAATTTGGATTTGGCCGATGTCGGCCTTGCGGCCTCGGTAACGATTCTGGAATTTGGATTGCAGAAGGCGGAGTGCGGAATGGGCGGCCGCTGAGGGAGCCAGAAGCGGCGCGCGCGGGGCGGCAATGGCAAAGCGGTGTGCGGGGGCAAGGGGAACCAAGCCATCCGCCTGACGGCGGCGAGTCAGATCCGGCCCGCCGCGCGTCCAGCTTCACGCTTTGGCATAGACATCGGGCAGATCGGGGCCGCGAAGCTTGAAGCGCTTGTGCACCCAGAAATATTGCTCGGGGGCGATGCGGATGGCATCCTCAATGAGGCGGTTGAGGCGCAGCGTGTCGGCCTCGGTATCGGCGGTGGGAAAGTTCTCCAATGCCGGGAAAATCTCGAGTTCGTAGGAGCCGTCGGGCAGGCGGCGGGAGAAATAAGGCACGACGGCGGCCCCGGTCATCTGCGCGATGCGGCCGGTGGCGGTGTTGGTGACGGCCGGCACGCCGAAGAACGGCAGCAGCGCCGTCGGCCCGGTGCGGCGGGCCTGGTCGGGGGCATACCAGATCGCGTGGCCGCCGCGCAGCGTGCGGACGAGGCCGCGCAGGTCGTCGAAATGTACGGCGACTGCCATGCGGCGGGCTCGTTGCCGGCTCATCAGGCGGGCGATGACGGGGTTGTTGGCCTCGCGGTAGAGGCAGCCGAACGGGCCGGTCTCGTTGAGCATCCGCCCGCAGAGCTCAAGGGTGGAAAAATGCGCCGTGAGCAGCAGCACGCCCCGGTTGCCGGCGCGGGCGGCGACGAGATGCTCGAGCCCGATAATGCGATGGGGCGGCAGCCGCCGGGCGGGCGCCCACCAGGCGAGGCAGGTCTCGAACAACCCCAGTGCGAGCGACGCGAAG
>JBAXLL010000295.1:0-2773 GCA_037134835.1 Verrucomicrobiota bacterium | reverse complement strand
GTCGAGCGCGGCTGGTGAAAGTTGGTGATGAGCGCGTCCACGCCGCGAAACTCGTGCGGTGGACAGATGAAGATGCCGGCTTCGGCGAGATGCGGGCCGGCCAGCGGGACCCGATGGCGCGTCAAAAAATCCTCGAGGCTCCGCACGCTCGTCGTGCCCACGGCAATGCGGCGGCCCGGACCCGGGGCAAACAGCGCACGCTGCGTGGCAACAGGCAGCTCGTAGAGCTCGCGGTGTATGGCATGCGCCTCGACGGTGTCCGTCGTGATGGGCCGGAAGGTGCCGAGGCCCACATGGAGCGTCACGTCGGCCGTGGCGACTCCCTGCTGAGAAAGTGTCGCCAGCAGTTCGGACGTGAAATGGAGCCCGGCCGTCGGCGCGGCGACGGCAACCTGCCGCGCGCGGTCGGCATAGACGGTTTGGTAGCGTTCCAGGTCGGCCGCACGCTGGGAGGGGCCTTCCCGCTCAATATATGGCGGCAGCGGCACGTCGCCGAGGCGGTTGGCGACAACGGCAATCGGCTCATCGTTCAGTGTGGTGAACCGCACCAGCGCGGTGCCATCGGACTCCTTGCCCACAATCTCGCCGGTGAAACCGCCGCCGGGATGGGCAAACGTCGCCCCCACGGGCAGCTTTTTCCCCGGTTTCACGAGACAAAGCCAGATCCCGCCTGAACCCGTCGCATCGACGGGGCGGAGCAGAAAGCACTCGGCCGCGCCGCCGCCCGGGCGCTGCGCATGCAGCCGGGCCGGGAGGACGGCGGCATTGTTGCGAAACAACGTGTCGCCCGCGCGCAGGAACCGCGGCAGCTCGGCAAAGACCGTGTGCTCCAGCGTGCGCGTCGCGCGGTGGATGACAAGCAGCCGTGACTGGTCGCGCCGCGCGGCCGGTGTCTGCGCGACGAGACGCGGCGGCAGGTCGTAATCAAAGAGATGGGTGGCAAGCGGCGGCACTCGGCGCATGGAACGCGGCTCCCCGTTGGCGCGGCGAGCTTATTCATTTCATGCCAGTGTCCGATCGACCCGCGCGCATGCCTCCGGCAACCGGCTGGCGGGCCGGCTAAGCCCATCCCTGGACGAGTGGAAAAAGCCGCCGGCTTGGGTGCAGGGCGACGCGATGGGCGTTGGACAGGCTGGTCACGTTGGCCTGCCTGGCCCCGGGTGAAACGCCCGTACCCGACCCAAGCCCTGTCCGGCCCGGCGGAAACAGGGTTGAGTTTCGCCCTGGGGCGGCCAGCATGGGCGGCTTGTCTTCCGTCTCTTCCAGCCTTCCAGCCCTGTCGCTGGCCACCACCGACGACCTCGGCTCGTGGTCGCTGGCGCTGGCGCTGGCCGGCGGGGCGGCGGCGGGATTTTTCACCGTCTGGTTTATGCTACGACAGATGCGGCGGCAGGCGCGCGAGCAGGCCGAACAGCTACGCGAGGTCGCGCGGCGCGAGGGCGCGGTTGAGGGCGCAACGGCGCGGCAGCAGGCGGAGGAGGAGATCGGGGCGCGGCGGGCGGAGTCCAACCGCGAGTTCGACCGCAGGGAAATCGAGAGTGAGCTCCGGCTCCGGGAAATCCGCTCGCATGAGGAGTCGCTCGCGCTGCTGGATTTTCAACTGGAGCAAAAAAGCGAACGGGTCGCGCGCGAGTCGGCGGCCAACCGGCAGGCGCGCGACGCCATTCGCGCCATGTCCAAGGCCGTCCGCCAGCGCCTGGAGGGCGTGGCCAGCATGGACGCCGAGGAAATCCGCCGCGCGTTGCGCGAAGAGATGATGATCGAGTGTCAGGACGAACTGCGCGCGCTGCGCCGCGCGACGCTGGAGCGCTCCGAGCAGGATCTGCAGGCCGAGGCGAAACGCATCCTCATCGCCGCGATGCAGCGGCTCGCCAGCAAGCCCATCAACGACCTCATGGTCACGCTCGTCGCGCTGCCCAGCGAAGACATGAAGCGCCGCATCGTCGGCCGCGAGGGGCGCAACATCAAGACCTTCGAGGCCGCCACCGGCGTGACCCTGCTGATTGACGAGTCGCCGCAGGTCGTCCTCGTGTCGTCGTTTGACCCGGTGCGCCGCGAAATCGCGCGCGTCGCGCTGGAGGGACTGGTGCAGGACGGCCGCATCCACCCGGCCACGGTCGAGGAGTTCGTGGCGCGCGCGCGCGCGGAGATCGACCTCCACATCCAGCAGGCGGGCGAGGAGGCCGTGCGGCGCCTCGGCGTCAACGGCCTGCACCCCGAGGTCGTCCGGCTGATCGGCCGCCTGAAATACCGCTTTTCCGTCTCGCAAAACGTGCTCGAGCATTCCGTGGAGGTGGGCTTCCTCTGCTCCATGCTGGCGAGCGAGCTCGGCCTCGACCCCAACGTCGCCAAGCGCGCCGGCCTCCTCCACGACATCGGCAAGGGCATCGAGGGCGACTACGAAGGCAGCCACGCAACCATCGGGGCGGACTTCGTGCGCCGCCATGGCGAGACGCCCATCGTGGTCAACGCCGTCGCCGCCCATCATGAGGAGGTGAAGCCCGAGACCGTCTATGCCGGCCTCGTCATCCTCGCCGACACCGTCTCCGCCGTCCGGCCCGGCGCGCGCGACGCGGCGATGGCCAGCTACATCCAGCGGCTTGACCGCCTGGAAAAGCTCGCGATGTCGGTTGAGGGCGTGCAACAGGCCTACGCCATCCAGGCCGGCCGTGAGGTGCGCGTGGTCGTCAACCCCGCCAGCGTGACGGACGATCAGGCCCGCGAGCTCACCAAGACGCTCCGCCGCCGCATTGAGGCCGAGCTGCAATACCCG
>JBAXLL010000294.1:0-2778 GCA_037134835.1 Verrucomicrobiota bacterium | reverse complement strand
GGATACCGATGGTGCCGCTGAGCACCCCGCCCATGGCGGAGACTTTCCAGAATTCGAGCATTTTCTCCGGGGTGGTATGCAGCCGGCGCCGGACCACGGCACGCGGGACGCGCACCTCGGCGGTGACTTTGCGGCCGCGCACCGATTGGAAGGACTGGCTGCTGGATTTCTTGTCGCCCGAAAAATTGCTCTCCACGAATCCATAGGCCGGCCGGATCGGACACGTCGCCTCCAGCAGGTTGTAGATGGCCTGGGCCGAGATCGTCACCATGTTCTGGCCCGAGGCGTCGCCGGTGGTAAACTCACACAGGAGATAAACGTGGTTGCCTTCGACGGTGAAGCGCAGGTTTTGCAGCCGGCCATGCCGGGTCGTGGCATCGGCCGCAGCGCGGATTTCGTTCTCATGCTCGAGGCACCATTGCACGAAACGGCCCGCTTCCAGCAGCGTCCGGAAGGCAAAGAACGGAGCGCGGCTCACCCCTTCATTGAGCGTGATGACCGAACACCCGCCCGCCTCTGTGATCACGCCGGCACCGCGATGATAGCTGGCGACCAAGGCGGCCTCGGTGGTGGCCAAAGGCAGGTAATAATCGCCCTGGGCGACCAGACCGTTGACCCGAAGCGGCCCCACCAGCCCAACCGGAACCTTGACCGTGCCGATAAAATTTTCGATGTTTCGGGCGAAGTCGGCGTGGGTGGCCAAAGTGTGTGAATCTGCCACGGCTCCGCGCCCGGCAGCATCGTGGGGCAGCAGGGCACAGCGCTTCTCCACGGTTTCCGGCGTGGTTTTCGTTGCACCCGGAACCTGCGGTGGTGCCGGATCAAATTTTGGCAACAGCCGCCGTTCGATCTCAGTCGGAGAAAGTTCGGTCGTGATCCGCTCAATCTGCTTTCGGGCGTCTTTTTGGGAAGCAGCCATGTTCAAAACATGAAGGCCGAGGTTTCTGCAATGACGAGCCTAAACACCCGGAGCATTTTGCAGAGATGAGACGCCGCCAAAGGAGGGCGGAGCAGGTCCGCGTCCGGGAGCGCCTGAAATTCTGCCAACGTCCTGTGAGGCAGGGAAGCCACGCCCGGCGCGGCGGCAATCCCATGTTTCAAACCTGGCCGGTGCAAGACACCGGCCCTACCCAAGAAGACCTGCCCTGCGGCAATTCTGCGCTGCGGGCGGGCGACGGACTGGCAGCAACCCATTTCGAACAGCGCGCCGGGACGTCGCACTCCGCCCACGAACGTCAAACGGCGTCACGACGCGGACCCCGGCTCCTTGCAAAATCTCTTCCAGGCTTGCCGCGGCGCGGCGCGGCGCTTCCCCTCACGCCATGCGCGCCGCCACCGCCACAGCCCTGCTCCACCGCCTGGCGTGGACCGACCTCGATCCCGCCTACCTGCGCCAGCTCGTGGCGATGGCGCGCGACGAGGACCTCGCCGGCCTCGGCCTCCGCGTGAAACCACGGCGCCGGGGCGACCGCTCCACCGCCACGCTGGCCCGCACAGCCTTCGCCCGCAATGGCCGTGCCGTGATCGTCGCGCGCGAACCGCTCATCGCCTGCGGTCTCCAGCTCATTCCGCTCATTCTGGCGGCCTATGGCGCAGGCACCACCGTCCGGCTGCACACCAGCGACGGCCGGACCGTGCCGGCCGGCGGTGTCCTCGCCACGCTCACCGGCGACCCGTACACGTTGCTCGCCGCCGAGCGCGTCATCCTAAATTTTATCCAAAGGCTTTCCGGCATCGCGGTGCACACCGCCCGCCATGTGGCGGCATTGGGCCCCGGCCGCACGCGGCTGCTCGACACGCGCAAGACCACGCCCGGCCACCGCATGCTCGAAAAATATGCCGTTGCCTGCGGCGGCGGCTGGAACCACCGCCTCGGTCTTTTCGACCGGGTCATGCTCAAGGACAACCATCTGGCTGTGCTCGGCTTTGCCCCGCACGGAACGTCCAACCTCCAACTTGCAACCTCCAACGTCGGAAAAACTTCAGCCAGCCTGGCAATCCAAAATCGTTACCGAGGCCAAAGGCCGACATCTGCCAACACCAAATTCCAAACTTTGCCCGCCCGTTTCTCACTCCGCGTTCCGACTGCCGCCCTTGCGGCCGCAGTGGCCGCCGCCCGGCGCGGAGCGCCCGATCTCCCGGTCGAGGTCGAGGTGGATGCCCTGGCGCAAATCCCCGCCGTAGTCGCCGCGGGAGCCGATGTCATCCTGCTCGATAATTTTACGCCGGCCCAAATCCGCCGGGCCGTCGCCCTGATCGCCGGACGCGCTGGCACCGAGGCGAGCGGCGGCATCACCTTGAAAACATTGCCGCGTTATGCCGGCCTCGGCCTCGACTTCGTCTCCACGGGCGCCCTGGTGCACCATTGCGTCTGGGCCGACATCGGGCTCGACTGGCGCACCTGACTCCCCGATTCCATGGCCATCAAAAGCACAAGAACCACAAAAACGTCCACGCCCACCATCAAAGCTCAGCCCATCCGCGTTTATCCGCGCCATTCGCGGTGAACAATCAGCGGGTCGCTTCGGTTCGCTGTCCGCCCCGTAGCGTATCCTCCACCTGATTTTCTCCATCTCTTTGTGATGCTGGTGCCGATTCGTGACCAACTCTGCCGTCCCTCACCGACTCCTTCCGGTTTCCGATGAAAAAGCCCCGCCCCGCCCCCGAAGTCCTCATTCTTGAGGCGCTGCTGGCCGCCGGCCCCGGGGGACACGTTTCCGGCGTGGCACTCGCCCGGCAGCTCGGCGTGAGCCGCGTCGCCGTGTGGCAGCACATGGA
>JBAXLL010000293.1:0-2782 GCA_037134835.1 Verrucomicrobiota bacterium | reverse complement strand
GGACAATCTGCTTCGTGGCGCTGCACAGAAAGCCGAGTAGCGTTTCGCCAAAGGGCTGGCGCAAAATCCGCAGGCCGGGAAACGTGGCGAGGCAGCGCGCCATGTGTACGTCGCTGCGCCATGGGAGCGAATCGGTGAGCGCGGACCAGTCGCGGTCGGTGGCGAGATAGCGCGGCAGTGCGGAGGCGACGTGCGGTGCGAGGCTGGCGGGGGCGGAAAATTCGAGTGAGCCTTCGGGCGCGAGGCGGAGGCGGGTGAGATGACCCGCCCACACGCCGAGCCAGACGGTTAGTTCAGACGGCGTCGTTTCACGGTGCCATCGGAACGCCTGGCCGCCGTCGAGCGTCTCGGCGAGCACGGTCGGCGTCAGCGGAGGGACGCCGGGGACCGGGGAGAAGGGAGTCCAGGGGGTTTCGGCGGGCACGGGATTTTCCGCAAAGGATTTTTAACCGCGAAAGGACACGACTACCGAGGGATGGCGTCGCACCTAGTTTCAGTCATCCCTGAGTCAGATTGTCAGATTGGGATGGAAACAAGTTCACGCGTCACTTTTTTACCGCCATGGAGTCAACCCAGAGGAAGCTTTTTTCCTCGGCGAGCAGGGTGCCGTCGGCGGCGAGGACCGCTAGGTGCCAGGCGATGGGCAGGGTTTTCTCCCCGGGCCAGTCGGTGCCGGTCAGGCCGGCGAGGGTGACATGGCTTCCGGCGGGGAGGGTGGCGGGAAAGCCGAAGACCTTCGGTTTTTCCACTCCGGGCAGGAGGATTTGCAGCTCAATGCGCGCATTGGTCACCGCCGCCTTGGCCTCGGTGCGGACCAAATAATAAAAGCCTGCGCGTTCCGCCGGTTGCGTGCGGAGGATGGTCTGGTCGCCGGAGTTTTCCTTGCCGGTGAAAAATTCGCTGATGCGGGCGAACGACTCCGCGGCCCGCCACTCGGGCCAGATGCGGACAAGCTTGAGCGCGGCGGCCGGTGCGGCGGCATGGAGCCCGGCGGCGGGGACGAGGGCGAGCAGGGTGGCGAGAAGGAGCAGACGCATGGACGGAGGTTAGGTGGCGCAGCGATGGGGGCAAGCGCGGGGATTTTCTGGCGGTCTGGGGCCGCGCCCGGCCGCCCGGCGGCACAAGGGCTGCGGCGCGGCCAGCCAGGGCCGGTTTTATTCCAAGTGCAGAAACTGATAGCGGTGTGAGCCGAGCAGATTGGGCGTCCAGCCTTTCACCGCCGGGTTGAGCAGGAAGACGCGTGCGCCGTGGTAGATCGGGACAATGGGGCCTTCGTCGAGCAGGATGGCTTCGGCCTGCTGCTGGAGCGTGTGGCGTTTCGCCGCGTCGAGCGTGCGCGCGGCCTCGGTGACCAGCCGGTCGTAGGCGGCGTTGCCCCAGCCGGTCCAGTTGTTGCCGCCGCCGGTCAGCCAGAGGCTGAGAAACGTGTCGGCGTCCACGTAGTCGCCGACCCAGCGTGCGCTGCTGATCGTGTAGGCTTGGGACGACTGGTTTTGGATCCACGTCTTCTGCTCGAGCGCGATGAGGGTGAGGTTCACGCCGAGCTCGCGCTGCCACATTTGCTGGATGGCCTCGAGGAGTATGCGGTGGACATCGTCGTTCTTGATCTGCACCTCAAAGGTGGGCAGCCCGCGCCCGCCGGGGAAGCCGGCCTCGGCGAGCAGGCGCCGGGCGGCGGCAAAGTCTTCGGTGATGTGCGCCGAGGAGGAGTAGCCGGCGGTGTCGGGCGGCGTGAGCTCATAGGCGGGGACGACGCTGCCGCGCAGCACGTCGCGCGCAAGGGCGGTGCGGTCGAGGGCGCGCGTGAGGGCCTGACGGACCTTGACGTTGTCGAGCGGCGGCTTCGCCGTGTTGAAGCGCAGGAAAAAAGTCTCCAGAAACGGGTCCACGCGGAGCTGGGCGGGCGCGTCGGCGCGCCAGGAGGGGATTTTGGCGGGCGGCAGGCCGTAAGTGACATGGAGCTGACCGGCCCGGTAGCTTTTCTCCTCGGTGGCGAGATTCTCGATGGGATAAAACACGACGCCGTTGAGACGGGCGTGCGCGGCGTCCCAATAGTAAGGATTTTTGGCGGTGACGATGCGGGCGCTGGGCGCCCATTCCTTGAGGGTGAACGGGCCGTTGCCGACGAAATTTTCCGGGCGTGTCCAGCGCGTGCCCTTCTGTTCGGCACCGCCAAATTTTTCCACCGTACCGCGGTGGACGGGATACCACGCCTGATGCGCGGCCAGCGCGAGCAGCCAGGGGCAGGGTGCGGCGAGCGTGAGCTCCAGCGTGCGGTCGTCCACGGCGCGGACGCCGACCTGGGCAAAGTCGGTGATTTTCCCTTCGTTGAAGGCCTGGGCGTTTTTGATCGGCCAGAGCATGTAGGAGTATTCGGAGGCGAGCTTGGGCGAGAGGATGCGGCGGAACGACCACGCAAAATCGCGGGCGGTGAGGCCGTCGCCATTGCTCCACCTGGCGCCGGGGCGTAGGTGAAACACGTAGGTGAGACCGTTGGGCGTGATGTCCCAGCTCTCGGCGACGCCGGGGACCGGCTGCGAAGTGGCGTCGTCGAGGCAGGTGAGGCCCTCGAAGAGGGCGACGAGGATGGTGGCCTCGGTGTAGGCGGTGGCGATCTGAGGGTCGAGGTCTCCGGGCTCGGAGCTGTTACCGAGATGGAGCACCTGCGAGTGACGGCCGTTGGCAACAGGCGAGGCGGGACTGGCGGGTTTGCAGCCGACCAACGAAAGCAGCAGCGCGCAGGGGAACAGGAGCAGGCCGGCGGAACTGGGAGGTGGGCGGA
>JBAXLL010000292.1:0-2793 GCA_037134835.1 Verrucomicrobiota bacterium | reverse complement strand
GGTTTTCGCATCGGGGCACGCTCCTCGCCATCGAGCACCTCAATGCCGCCGGCGGCGTGCTCGGCAAAAAATTTGAGCTGCTCACCGAGGACAACCAGTCCAAGGCCGGGGAATCTGCCACCGCCGCGCGCAAGCTCGTCTCCCGCGACAAGGTCGTCGCCCTGCTCGGCGAGGTCGCCTCCAGCCGCTCGCTTGAGATCGCCCCGATCGCGCAGGCCGCGAAAATCCCGATGGTCTCCCCCGCCTCGACCAACCCCAAGGTCACCGAGACCGGCAATTACATTTTCCGGGTGTGCTTCATTGACCCGTTCCAAGGCACCGTCATGGCGAAGTTTGCCCTCCAGCGCGGCTGGAAAAAAGTCGCCACCCTCACCTCCGTCTCGTCCGCCTACAGCGTCGGCCTCGGCAAGTTTTTCAAGGAGACCTATCTCGCCGGCGGCGGCGTGATCCCCGCCGAGCAGAAATACGCGGAGAGCGACAAGGATTTTCACGCCCAGCTCACCGCCATCAAGGCCACGGGGGCCGACGCCATCTTTGTGCCCGGATACTACACCGAGGCCGCGCTCATCAGCAAACAGGCACGCGAACTCGGCCTGACGGTGCCGCTCTTCGGTGGCGATGGCTGGGAGGGCGAACCGCTGCTGGAAATCGGCGGCGCGGCGGTCGAGGGCATCTTTTTTTCGACCCACTACTCGTCCGAGGACACCGCACCGGCCGTGCAAGATTTTGTGAAGGCCTACAAGGCCCGCTGGGGCGGCGAAACGCCCAACGCCATGGCCGCGCTCGGCTACGACTCCGCCATGGTGCTGGCCGACGCCATGAAACGCGCCGGGACGACCGATGGCACGAAGCTCCGCGACGCCCTCGCGGCGACGAAGGACTATCTTGGCGTGACCGGCAAAACCAGCATTGACGCCCAGCGCAACGCGACCAAGGCCGCCGCGATCTTCACGGTGAAAAACGGCAAGTTCGCCTTCGTCGAGTCCATCGCGCCGTGAGCCATGCAATGCGTCCCGCTAAATCCCCCGTCCGCTCCCATTGTCCAACGGGAGCAGCCGGAGATTTATCGGCGCTACCGCACCTACATTAAGGTGAATTCTCTATCGCTGAAGCTACGACTCGGCAAAACTCTTGGCTGTTTTTGTTGCTGGTTCCTGCCTCCTTTGGCTCTGCAGTGGTTCCTTCATAGGACACAGAGGGTTTGGTCGTCGCCCTATTCGCTGCCACATGGTTCGCCCTGTTGAAGTGGCTCAACCTTCACTACCCGTCAACACATGGCGGTATCAGTTTCCACGATGAGGTTGTCTATTGGGGCTGGGGAAAACCCCAGGGCAAATTCGGCTATGCGGATTTGTCCGCCTGGACTATTATCGATCGTCAATTCGAAAGCCAAATTCTACATCTTTTGCTGGTGAGATTTGGCCGCGGACGTAACGGTGAATGGTGCCTGCCTGATGCAGGCACGCGTGACCGGGTCGCTCAACTCTTTCAGGAGAAAAGAATTCCTTCCGCATCCGACCTGAAGCCGTCGTGGGAGTAAGCTAAACGGACAGTCAACATTCCCCTACGGGAAAGATTGGGCCTTTCAACGTCCCATATTTCCCCTTTGGCTGCCCGCCGTGACGGAATTCCTCCAGCAGCTCGTCAACGGCCTTTCGCTCGGTGCGATTTACGCGCTCATTGCGCTTGGCTACACGATGGTCTATGGCGTGTTGCGGTTCATCAACTTCGCGCACTCCGAGGTATTCATGGTCGGCGCGATGATCGGGCTGGGCCTCGGCCGGCATCTGCCCGAGGGCACGCTATGGGGCGGCCTCGTCGTGCTCGCAGCTGCGATGGCGGGAGGTGCGCTGCTCGGCGTGACCATTGAGCGGCTCGTCTATCGTCCGCTGCGCGGCACCGCCACGCTCAATGTGCTTATCACTGCCATCGGCGTCTCGTTGCTGCTCCAGTCGGTGTTCCAGCATCCGCAGGTTTTCGGTGCGACCCCGCAGCTGTTTCCCGCCGTGTTTCCGGTCAAAAAAATTGCGTTTGGCGGCCTTGTCATCTCCAGCAATCAGCTCGTGGTCATCACGGTGGCGGCGCTGCTCATCGTGGTGTTGCAGCTCGTGGTGTTTCGCACGCGGATGGGCACGGCCATGCGCGCCGTCGCGCTCAACCCGTCGGCCGCCCAGCTGGTCGGCGTGAACCTCAACGCCGTCATCTCGTTCACCTTTGCCCTCGGCTCGGCGCTGGCGGGCGCGGGCGGCGTGCTCTATGCGCTCAACTACCCGTCGGTCGAGCCGCTCATGGGCGTGATGCCGGGACTGAAGGCGTTTGTCGCGGCGGTGCTCGGCGGCATCGGCAGCATCCCCGGCGCGGCGCTCGGGGGGCTGATCCTCGGCACGGTGGAGACGCTGGTCGGCGGCAGTGCGGCGCTCTCGACCTACAAGGACGCCATCGCGTTCGCCGTGCTCATCCTCATTCTGCTCTGTCGCCCCACCGGCCTGCTCGGCCGGACGGCCACGGAAAAAGTCTGACCAACTCAACCACAGAATTTTTAACCACGGATTATGCGAATGAACAGGGATGACCCAAATTTGATCACCGAGGACACAGAGCAATGTCTCGGTGCCCTTGGCTTGGGCTCTTGGTGTCGCAATTCCGTTTCTGCTGCCTGGTCGTTTTGATCCGTGTCCATCCGTGTTATCAGTGGTAAAAACTCCGATGCTCCCGAAGCCCCACCTCGCCCTGTTTGCCGCGCTGCTTGCGGCCGGGGGTGTCGCGTTTTTTTCGAGCCGCATCGACCCCTAT
>JBAXLL010000291.1:0-2823 GCA_037134835.1 Verrucomicrobiota bacterium | reverse complement strand
GCAGGGGGCAGATGACGAATGGCGGGGGATTTCATGGGGATAACAACGGACGGGGGTTGGGCGTACCGGTGGGAATTCCCATCCGGAGGCAAGGATGAGTCAATTTGAAACTGCCGGGTCAGTTGCAGGGGGCAGCAGGGCTACGCGCTTGCAACTGGGCACGAATGCACGACTGATTTGCCTTCCGTGAGCGCAGAAAGCTGCGTGTCGCCACAGTGCCTGAGGAAACCATCACCCCGCCAACGTCTGCATCCGCCGCCGGTAATGAGCGCGTGCTCGCCACGGAAAAAACTATGGTAAGGGCGGGCTTAAAAGAATGGGGACGGATCCCGGATTTCAACGCAAAGGCGCGAAGCTGATTAAAGCAGGAATCCAGGAAACCACGAAAGAGAACCGGTCATGTACTGCATTCGGGTCCGTTCCTGATTTCTTGGTTTCCTGTTTAAGCACGAATGGTCTTCGCATCTCCGCGTCCTAGGTTGGGGCAATGGAAAGTTTCAATGCGTTTGCGCGAACTCGTCCAGTTTGCGGCGGATCTCGCGCGTGTGGTCGGGCGTGCTGCCGCAGCAGGACCCGATGATGCCCGCGCCGGCGGCTAGCGCGGCGGGCACTTCGCGCGCTGTGTCAACCGGGAGCTGCTTGTAGATGGCCTTGAGATTTTCCAGCACCGGCAGGCCGGCGTTGGGTTGCACCATGATCGGGAGCGTGCAGTGCTCGCGGTAGATTTGGGCCACCTGCGCCGCGCCTTTCATGTCCATTCCGGTCCCGCAGTTGAGCGCGATGATGTTGGCTCCGCGTTCCTGTGCGAACTCCGCCGCGCGCTCCGGCGTAACCCCCATCATGGTGACGTAAAAGGTGCCGTCTGCCGACAGGTCGTAGGCCAGCGAGGCGATGATGCTCGGGGCCTTGGCGGCCTTGGCCGCGTCAATGGCCAGACCGAGCTCTTCGAGGCCGGTTTGCGTCTCAATGATGATGGCGTCGGCCCCGGCCGACACGAGCGCGGTGGCCTGTTCCTCCAGCGCCGAGCGGGCCGCCTCCTCAGTGAGGTCGCCATACGGCTCGAGTAGCGCGCCGAGCGGACCGATGTCGCCGAGCACATACCCAGGCCGCCCACCAAACGCCTCGCGGGCGATGCGGACGCCGGCAGCGTTGATCGCGGCGAGCTCTTTTTCGTGGCCGTGACGGCGCAGCATGATGCGGCTGCCGCCAAAGGTGTTGCTCAAAATGCAATCGGCGCCCGCCAGGGCATAGCGGCGCTGAATGGCGAGTACGCGGTCGGGATGCGTGAGGTTCCACGCTTCGCCGCAGTTTCCCTGTTCGAGACCTGCGAGCATGAGCTGCGTGCCCATCGCGCCGTCGCCGACGAGACGGCGGGTGCGGACGGCTTCATGAAGGAGTGGTAACATGTAAAAAGGCTGGTGGAACGCCAAGTCCAGCGTATTGGCGGCGGCGGAAAAGCCGTTGGCGGTCAACGGTTGAACGGAAGCGGATCGGGCCACGGTTGCCTCACAATCCCAGCGTGTCAACGTTGGCCCCGGCGGTTAGCACCTCGCCATCGAAGACGACGGTGCGCGGTTTCCGCAGGTTTGCCACCGTCTCGAGTGGCGAATGGCGGGTGAGGATGAAACGGCTACGGCGGCTGGGTGTGATCCGGCCGAAATTTTCCCGGTAGGCGAAACGGGCGGAACCCGCGCCGGTGGCGGCGTGGATGACCGCCAGTGGCGGCAGGCCCACACTTTCCATCAGCGCCATCTCACGCAACAGGCCGAGACCGTGCGGCACGCCGCCCGAACCAGCATCGCTGCCGGCCACGATGATCACGCCCAGCTCATGCGCTTTGACGAGGCTTGCTGCATGTTGGTCGAGAATCCTCCGGAGATTTTCGACGACCACCGTATCCCAGCCCATCAGGCCGGCGTGGTCCACCTGCGCCTGCAACGGTGCGAAGGTCGGCACCCATGCGGTCTGCCGGTCACGCATACGGGCGAGTTGCTCGTCTCGCACAAAGTAGCCGTGCTCGACGGAATCCACGCCACCCTCAATGACGCGATCAATGCCGGTGTCGCCCGAGGCATGGGCGAAGGTCTGGCGGCCGCAGGATTTTGCGGCGGCGGCGATTTCGGCGATCTCCGCGACCGTCATCTGCGGCTCGGTTGTGACCGCGCCAGCCTTGAAGTTGATGATGCCGGTCGGGATGAGCTTAATGCGACTGGCTCCGGCGGCGGCACGCGCCTGGACGCAGGCGCGGGGTGAGGGATAATCCTCCAGGGCACCACCCATGAAGCTGCCATAACGCCCTCGGTGGAAAATCGCCGCACCGGGGCTCTCGATGAAAGGCATGAGCGGGCGGCCCGGAGCGAAAAATTGTTGCTGCAACGCGAGGCCGACGCCGTGGCGGTCACCGGCATCACGCACGGCGGTGATGCCGAGCCGGACGAGTTTCCCCAGCCGGCCGTGGGCGAGCGCAAGAAATTCTTCCGGTCTCCGCTGCAAAAATGCGGTGCGTTTCCCCGGGTCAGGCTCGCCGCCTTCGAGAAACAGGTGCGCGTGGGAGTCGGTCAGGCCGGGCAGCAACGTGGCATCGGGCGCGTCCAGGTCGGGCTGGTTCTGCCCGGCGCGCAGTGCTTCCGGCGGTGGGGTGCTGCCGTCCGTGCCGACAAACCGGATCGCCTGGCGGTCATACACCACATGCGCGTCGCGCAGCGGCGCGGCGGCCGTGCCGTCGAGCAACGTGCCCACGCGCAGCCAGACGCTTTGGTCGTCACGGACGGCGGGCGGGAGCAGGTTCATGCGGGAGTGGGAAAACCAGCCACAGCTAGGGAG
>JBAXLL010000290.1:0-2834 GCA_037134835.1 Verrucomicrobiota bacterium | reverse complement strand
CCATGCATCTCTCCCCCCGCCCTCTCCTTTCCCTAGCGCCGAGGCGCCGCGCACCCGGACGCCCCCTGCTCGCCGTCTTCAGCCTTTCAACCCTTCAGCTATTCAGCCCTTCACGGGCCATCGCCGCGCCATGAACCTCCCGCCCAGCCAGCCGCCCTTCTCTCCCATCTCAGCCATGAAAACTATGTCCCATCTCCGGCTGGCCGTTCTCAGCCTTTCAGTCCTTCAGTCCTTCAGCCTTTCAGCCGCGACTCCGGTCGCGGCGACCATCTCCGCCGCCACCGTCTATGCCGACCGGGCCGTCGTAACCCGCTCGGCCCGCTTGGAGGTACCGGCCGGGGCCAACGAACTGGCTTTCGAAAACCTCCCCGCCGGCCTGGTCACGAGCTCGTTGCAAGTGACGGGCCACGGTCCGGCCAACGCCATCATCCTCGACGTCTCCGCCCACCCGGTTCGCAGCGAGACTACCGCCGACCCCGGGGAAAAGGCCATCGAGGACCGGATCAAGGCCCTCCAGGACCAGGACCGTGTGCTCGCCGACAAGGCCGCGCTGCTCGCCCGCCAGCGAGCCCTGCTCGCCCAAATCGAGGCCGGCGCTACGCGCCCGCCGCCAACCGGGAAGGACGCCGCGCCCACCGCCCCGCCACCGTCCTTCGACGACTGGCAGAAGCTCCTGGATTTTTCCTCCGACAAAGCCAGGGGGCTGGCCGATGCGCAGCGCCAGATTGACGATGCCCGCCGGACGCTCTACAACCAGCTCGCCGCCCAGGGGTCCGCGCTCCGTGACCTGAACGGCCAGCGGCCTCCGGCCCGGAGCACCATGACTGTGACCGTGCGTCTCACCGCCACTGCGGCCGGCGCCCTTGACCTCGCGCTATCCTACGCCGTGCCCGGTGCCGGCTGGGCCTCCGTCTATGATGCCCGGCTCCGCAGCGACAAACGCGAACTGGAGCTCTCCTACTTCGGCCTCGTGCGCAACTCCACCGGCGAAGACTGGAAGGACATCGTCCTCACCCTGTCCACCGCACGTCCGGCCCTCGGCGGCGGTGTCTCCGAGCCGGCCCCGTGGACGCTGGATCTGTCGCAGCCTAGTGCTGTAGGTGTCAGTACCTCTGCTAACGCACCAGCTTTGGTCAAAAACGGAACCGGCTCGATTAGTGCTATTCTTGGTGGGTCAAGCCAGGGTGCGAACGGCAACCGGGCTAGCCCCTCGATTATCGGAGGCACCGTTGTTTATGGCACTGCTTTGAATTTCTCCAATGCTGGCGCTGTCCAATTGGGCGGACCTGGCGGTTTCGGCGGGAGCGGCAGGGGTGGTGGAGCCGGTGGCTTCGCTGGCAATACGACAGTCCCGGCCACTGGGGCCACCCTTGCTGTTAACGCCAATCAAACCTTGTCCGGAGGGGAAGATCTTGTCATTAACGGAGGGCAACTCACCCTTAGTCGAGCTACACGCAACGAGACTCTGGGGCGCCTCGATCTCGCGTATCAAGATGCCGGCCTGGCCACCGGCGCGACCAGTGCGACCTTCCGGATTCCCAACCCCGCCTCGCTCCCGAGCGACAACGCCCCGCAGCGCATCGCCATCACCTCCGTCCGGCTGCCCGCACTCCTGCAATACCAAGGCGTCCCGAGCACGAGTGAGAGCGTCTATCTCACCACCTACGCGACCAATGGCTCCGACTTTCCCCTGCTCGCCGGCACGCTCAACGCCTTTTTGGACGACAATTTCGTCGCCACCTCGGGCTTCGGCACCGTGATGCCCGCCGCCCGCCTGAATCTCTCGCTCGGGGCCGACGAGGGCATCAGCCTCAAACGCCGCGTGGTGCCGCGCTTCGCCGAGGACACCGGATTCACCGGCAAATACCGCCGCGTGACCTACGAGTTCGCCTATTCGATCACCAATCACAAGCCGACCGCTGAGCACGTGATGTTCAAGGACGTGCTCCCCATCTCCCGCGACGAGCGCATCGTCGTGAAACTCATCGAACCCGCCGAGCGCGACCTGCTCAAGCCCGAGGATCTCGCCACCCCCGGCGCCCTGCCCAAGCCCGGCATCACCCGGGAAGAGGATGGCAAGCTCGTCTGGCGCCTCGACGTGAAGCCCGGCGAGAAAGTCGAGCGCAAGCTGAAGTTCACCGTCGAATATCCGGCCGATCTCCCCGTCGCCGGCCTGCAATAACGCGCCCTGTCTCTTCCCTCTTTCTCTTAATCTTTCTCCCCCTCTCCGCCTTTGCCCACCCCCGCGTCTCCGCGTCCAGACGGGAGAAAGATTAAGATCAAGAGGAAAGAGAAAGAACACGGAAAACACCGATCAACCCCTCCCGTCCGCCCCCTCTCCGCCATGAAAACCAAATCCCGTCTCCTGCTGGCCGCTCTCAGCCTTTCAGTCCTTCAGCCTTTCAGCCTTTCAGCCGCGACGCCCGTCGCGGCGACCCTCTCCGCCGTCACCGTCTATGCCGATCGCGCCGTGATCACCCGCACCGCCCATGTCGGACTGCCGGCCGGCGTAAGCGAGCTGGTGTTCGAAAAGCTGCCCGAATCGCTCGTGGACGCCTCGCTGCAAGTCTCCGCCCGCGCCGGCTCCCGCTCGCCCGGCAGTGCGCCCGTCGTGTCCGGCCCGGTGGCGGCCGCCGCCTCGGCCACCATCCTCGATGTCGCCACCCGCATCACCTACGTCGAGGCCTCGCCCGACCCGCGGGAAAAAGCCCTCGAGGACGATCTCACCGCGCTCCGCCTGGCCGACCGCGCGCTGGCTGATGAATCCTACGCCCTCGCCCACCGCCTCGAACTGCTGGGCCAGATCGAGGCGGTCGCCCTCGCCCCGGAGCCGC
>JBAXLL010000289.1:0-2836 GCA_037134835.1 Verrucomicrobiota bacterium | reverse complement strand
GCCCTTCGGACCGTTCATCGCCCGGGCGCTCACTCCGGCAGGGTGCGGAGGAGTTTGCGGTCGGCGATGAACGGTCCGAAGGGCAGCAGGGCGGCCACAAAGAGGAGCGCCGAGCGTTTTCCCGGCCAGTCGTAGTCCAGGTGCGTCTGAATGAGCGCTGTGACATACGCGAGAAACAGCACGCCATGGGCCATCCCCACCACGCGGACGGCCTCGGGGTGGCCGGCAAGATACTTCAAGGGCATCGCCACGCCGGTGAGCAGGAGGAACGAAGCGCCCTCCAGTATGCCAACGAGCCGGAGCCGGCCGAGCGAGGTGGATAGTTTCATGGGAAGGGAAAGGATGAAAGGAGTCAGGAGCCAGGAGACGGACTACGGAATTCGGGATCACGGAAACGCGGAGGAGCGGAAGGAAACGGAACGTGCAGTGAGTAGCGGACAGTGGGTGGTGAACAGATCAAACGGTCAGCGCTCAGAGGATAGATCTGAGAGGGCGAAAACGTTGGAATCTGCGATTTGGAATCCAGAACTTAGAGGACAGAGGGAAAAACTGGACTCGGGGGAGGGTTTCTTCCAGTGGTGGGGGCCGCTCCCCAACACCCCTTTAACCCCAATTGTCCTATGCTCACTTATGTTTATGAAACCTTGCCGCGGGCCGGAAAGCCGGTGCGGCGCTACGAACTGCGCCAGTCCATCAAGGATGCGCCGCTGACGAAGCATCCCGCCACGGGCGAAAAGATCCGCCGTTGCGTGGCGCTCAACCGGGACGTGTTCGTCCGCGAGGCCACGATCGAGTTGCCTGAGGTGCGACCGTCCAAATCGAGCCGGCATCACGACCATCATCACCACGATCACGACCACCATCATTAACAGCATGGCCGCGGCAACCCATGGCTGAGGGGTACTGGCCTGGTGTCGGATACAGCCTGAACGGGCGTCGGCGAGCTAAGCGCCTGTTCCTTAATTCTGGCTTTTAGCCTCGTGAATGGCCTTTGCGGCTTCACCGCTTTGCCCTGATCTACGGCACCTTGACTTGCGAGGGTTCTGCCTGCCCTTTGCGCGTTTCATATTTCATCTCACACCATGCAACTTGGCCTTGATAGTTTTGTCGCTGTTCGTCCCGATCCGGTCACAGGCGTCGCGCCGACGACGGTTGAGCGGTTTCGGCACTTGCTGGAGGAGGTCGAGCTGGCCGACCGCGTCGGGCTGGATGCCTTTGGCATCGGCGAACATCACCGACACGACTTTCTCGATTCGGCCCCCGCGGTTATCCTCGCCGCCGCCGCCGCGCGCTCCCGGAAGATCCGGCTGACGAGCGCCGTCACCGTGCTGAGCGCGCAGGATCCGGTGCGTGTGTTCCAGGAGTTCGCGACGCTCGACCTGATTTCCGGAGGCCGCGCGGAGATCGTGGTCGGGCGGGGTTCGTTCACGGAAGCGTTTCCGCTGTTCGGCCTCAACCTGGACGACTACGATTCGCTCTTTCAGGAAAAACTCGACCTGCTGCTCCGGCTGCGTGAGCAGACGAAGGTCACCTGGTCGGGCCAACATCGGCCGGCGCTGACGGGCCAGGGGGTGTATCCGAGGCCGTTGCAAAACCCGCTGCCTATATGGCTGGGGGTGGGCGGCACACCCCAGTCGTTTGCGCGCGCGGGGATGCTGGGCCTGCCGCTAATGGTTGCGATCATCGGGGGTGAACCGCACCGGTTTCGTCCGTTGGTCGATCTCTACCGCGAGGCCGGCCGCCGCGCCGGGCATCCGCCGGAGCGGCTGAAGGTAGGGTTGCACATGCTCGGCTATCTGGCCGACACCACGCAGCAGGCGGCCGACGAATTCTTTCACGGCTATGCACAGGCGTTCACGGAGATCGGCCGCGAGCGCGGCTGGCCACCGGTCACCCGGAGGCAATTCGACGCGCTGTGCGGTCCCACCGGTGCGCTCGTGATTGGTGATCCGTCCACGGTGGCGGCCAAGATTATCGCGGCGAGTGCGGCACTGGGCGGCATCGCGCGGCTCAACCTGCAGATGAGCGTCGCCGCCCTGTCGCACCCACGGACACTGCACGCCATCGAGCTTCTCGGCACCCAGGCTGCTCCGCTCGTGCGGGCCTCCGGACTGGTGTGAGGGTATGCGGGACGACGTCCGGGTTCGTTATGGGATGCGCTTGGGCCGCTGTCTTGGCGCTTAAAGACTCCGGTTATCGTCGGTGGGCGAAGGCGTGGTGACCGTCGAAGCCGGCCGACCGGCTGACGGGGCTTGACGGACGTTTTCCGCCAGAGCGGGACGAGACACCGGCAGCCGGCTCGCATAAACGGGATTGTTCGCCCGCTCAGGCGCCGGGGGATTTCCGCTGCTTTCCCGCCGCCGATCATCAGTCTGGGGCTGACGCGACAGGTAGGCGGCTGGAACGATGGCCGGGGCAGGTGCCTTGGCAACCGGTGAAGCGGCCACCACGGGCACAGACACCGGTGGAGCCATCTCGGGTGGCGTCGGGCGGGGCGGCATTTGCCGTCCGCGAAAACTTTGGATGTCTGGCGGCGTGGCCCGCGTAGAATTTAGCCCTGGAGCACGGCTCCGATTGTCGGACAAACTTGGGGCAGGGCTGGGCTGAACAACGGCTGCCAGTGTGGCAGCAGCCGCCGGCAGCGGGCGCGCCTCAGGGTGGGGCGGCAGCGAGACGCGCCGGTCATCCCGAGGCGTAAGGGGTGGCAGATTATCGGTCCGGCCGCGGCGGGGCTCATCAGGACGGGCGGGCGGCGGAGGGGCCGCCGCGATGACGATCGGGGCGGGCCGGAGGATGGTCACCTGCGTCCGCGGCTGGATCTGGCGCGGCGCGTGGT
>JBAXLL010000288.1:0-2856 GCA_037134835.1 Verrucomicrobiota bacterium | reverse complement strand
TAAACAACATCAAAGCCGCCTAAATTAGTGTCCACTTTATCGAGGCAAGCCCAGACGGCAAAATTGTGACATTGAAAAATGAGTATAGTGACTACCAAAATTTCAACGGGCTGAATTTTGCCAAAACCATCAAAATCACGAAAAGCACCGGAGCGGTGGAGACGGATACGATCGACAGCATTACCCCCATGACTGCGGCGAGCACGGCGGCAGCCTTTCGGGTGCCTGCCGGCATCCGCCCATAACGACTCACATCTGATTGCGGGAACGAGCAGGGCTTTCATCAGGCATTCAACGACGGGGCCGCCCGCAGGCGGTTGAAATGCCGTCCCGCCGTTCCGCTGAGCCTCCACTTGCGGGCGCGGCATTCCAACCCCCTGCTTCCTCCCTCCTTTTGGAAAAGGACCAAAACCTCAGAAGCGGCCAGTCGCAGCCTCCTGCGCGGGATGCTCAGAGCCTGCGACTGGCCGCAAGGCACACGGGTTCGAGGGGGAAAACTGCCTCATGGTCTGGTCTGTGGCGCTTGGTCATGACTGAGAAGGGCGCGAACATCGTGCCATGCCAAGTTGTGAGCGGCCGGATGCCGAAAGATGGCGTTGTGGGTTCGCAGGTGCGAGCCGGTTAGGGAGGCAGGTGGATTCATGCTATTGATGTTGGGGAAATTAGGGCACCAGCGACGCGAATAACTTATGGATCGGATATCGGCGCGGCTTGTTTGGCGGGCGTGATGGGCCTAGGTACGGTTGGATTCTACGGAAGATCAGGTGAGCATGGACGAGAAGTGTGCTGGAGGCCATGGGGTGTTACCCGACCCCCGGCAGTATCGGGGTGGGCAGAGCCCAATGGCGGTGGTTTTGTAGCATGCTCTTCTGTGCGATTTAGTGTTCTGCACCGGCACGTACCAGCTCCTCGAAACGCTGACCAAGACCTGATTTTGTCGCGAGCCCCACCTGGGCCAAGGCAATCGTTTTCGTGTTTCGGCGTCGTTCCTACCCCCGGACTCCAACCAAGGATTGGTGGGAGGGGAGAACGGGACGATGCACGGAGGAAAAAGTTCTAAACTGTCGGGGGCTTGACAAAGTTTGCCTTGGGCCGTAGAAACCGCGCCTTCCAACACCTTCACGTTCCAAAGGTGGGCCGCGTGGCCCGCCCTTTTTTTTCACATTTTCTCCCGGCCCACCTTCATTTTCACCCACTTACCATGAGCAGCGAAATCCTCTCCGTTTTAGAATACATGGAAAAAGAGAAGGGCATTCCGCGCGCGGACATGATCGCCACCATCACCACGGCACTCAAGTCGGCGGCGCAGAAGGGCATCAACTCCGGGCAGGAGTTAAAGATTGAGATCAACCCCAAGACCGCCCAGCTGCATGCTTGGGTGCTGCTCAAGGTCGTTGACTCCATCAGCAATCCCAAGACTGAGATCCATGTGGAGAAGGCGCAGGCGCTCAAGTCGGGCGCCGTGCTGGGCGAGATTGTCGAGCGGCCCATTGATCCGGCTTCCCTCGGTCGCATCGCGGCTCAGACCGCTCGGCAGGCCGTCATGCAGCGCATCCGCCAGTTCGAAAAAGAGCGCATTTACGACGATTTCAAGGATCAGGTGGGCAACATCGTCACCGGCACCGTCCGGCGGAAAGAGCGCGGCGATATTTACATTGATCTGGGGAAGGCCGAGGCTCTGCTCCGCCACAAGGAGCAGGTGCCGGGTGAAGACTATCAGCCAGGCGATCGCATCCGCTGCCTGCTGCTAGAGATCGAGAGCACGCCCCGCGGCCCAGAGATCATCCTCACCCGTGGTAGCCCCAAGTTTGTCCGCCGTCTCTTCGAGGTCGAGGTGGCTGAGATTGCGGATGGCACCGTCCGCATTGAATCGTTTGCCCGTGAGCCGGGCTATCGCACCAAAATCGCTGTCGTCACGACTGATCCGAAAGTAGACCCGGTTGGCGCCTGTGTCGGCGCACGTGGCGCGCGCGTGAAGACCATCGTGCGGGAGCTCAACGGCGAGAAAATCGACATCATCAATTACTTTGCCGACCCGCGCGAGATGGTGGTGGAGGCCTTCAAGCCTGCCGTACCCCGCGACATCCAGATCGATGAAAAAAACCACCGTATTCTCCTCAAGGTGGTCGAGGAGGATCTCGCCCTTGCCATCGGCAAGAAGGGACAGAACGCCCGACTCACTTCGCGGTTGCTTGGCTGGCGGCTCGACATCGAGGAGTTCAAGGTCGTTGACGCCGATCCCGAGGGCGACGCCAAGCGCAAGCTGGTTGCCACGCTCGGCCTCGCTGACGATCTGGCCCTCCGTCTCGTCAAAGCGGGTTTTGTTTCCATCGAGCTGTTCGACGGTGTCGAGGCCGTCGACTTGGTCGGGGCCGGATTTGCCCCCGAAGAGGCCGCCGATGTGATCACCCGCGTCGCCGGGAAATAATTTTTTCGGCCCACCCATTTTTCCTCTGTCCACGCCTGCATGAGCATCCGCATCCACGAACTCGCCGCAAAAATCGGTAAGCCTAACAAGGAGCTGATGGCGTTGTTGCGGGAACGCAAAGTCATCGGAGCCGATGTGAAGTCGCCCTCCAGTACGATCAGCGACATCTATGCGGAGGACATTGCGAAGGAATTTGGCGTGAGCCTGGAGGACACTCCTGCGCCCGCAGCCCAGGCGAGTGCGCCCGCCCCGGTGCAAACACCTGCGCTGGTGGCAACCCCGTCCAAGGTCGTGCTGCCGGCCGGGGTCTTCGTCAAATCTGCCCAGGATCTCACCCGGGAAAAAGAAGCCCGCGAGGCAGCGAGCAAGGCGACCGCCGCCGCGCTGCGCCCCGCTGCACCAGTCACGCTCACGCCGCGTTCGGTGGC
>JBAXLL010000287.1:0-2859 GCA_037134835.1 Verrucomicrobiota bacterium | reverse complement strand
GCCAGGGCTGGCACCACCGCCGGCACGGGGGTAGGGGGCGCAGTGGAACTCAAAGTCGGCGAGCATGTTACCCAGGCCCCGGAGGAGAGTGGAGCCGATGCGCTCGAACGTGCGGGTGATTGCCGTGCTGGGCGAGAGGTTTGCCCGTGGGGCGCTCTCCCGGGCCCAGTGCTTGAGGTCCCGCGCCGTGTCGCGGTGCACCTGGCCGAAGAGCGTGTACACCATGTGCTGCATGTCCTTGTCCAGCACCACGTGGGTCGACTTGTACTTCTTCATCTTCTTGTCCATGCGGTCTTGCAGTGTGGCACCGCTCTCGGCTCCAGGCTGCACGCAGGCGCACGCCACCGTGGTGTCGCTGAAAATGGTGCTACCGTCATGTGTTATCCACGCGTCGTCGCAGCAGACCTCCTTGGTGCCCGCATCGGCGCGCCGCGCAAACCCGAGTTTGTTCATGTTGATGACCCGCCGCATGTTCTTGGACGGCTCAGCATGACGAAGGTTGCCGCCAGGCACCGCTGGGTCCCGCAGGCCCGCGCTCCTACGGAGGTCCGTGCCATCCTGCTGGAGGCTTGAAGACAGGCGCGTGCGGGCTGGCTGGAGGTCCTTGCACGTGTGGCCGGCGCGGTACACGTGGCCGCAGTCCGCGTAGCGCGCGTCGCTGTCGCAGTTGGCCTGCTTGCTGCACCGGCGGCACAGGCCGCCGTCGGCGGCGGGGTTGAAGAAGGGGTCGCATCGGTCCCGGGGGCCGAGGAAGAGCAGCTCACGGACTGCGGCAACGTAGGCTCTGTCAGCGATGCGGGCCGCCGGGTGGACCGGGAACGCGCCGAGCGCGAAGCGGAGCAGGCCTCCGGTGGACTCGACGAGCTGCGCGCGCTGCTGCGCTGTGAGGGCGGCGAGGAGCGCGTCGTAACGCATGCGGCCGAGGTCCACGCTGAGGGTCTTCTGAAGCTGTCCCCTTGGATTGGTTAAAAAGTGGGAGACGGTGAGACCCTCGACGCAGGCCGCGGCGCGCACGCCGGCCCAGGCCTCGCGCAGGCCGGTGAAGATGTCGAGGTCGAACGTGGGGCTGGCAGAGCGCTCCTCGTCGGCGTCCAGGTCAGGGGCAGCGTGGTACGCGCCTGGGATCGGCGCGCCCTGGCCGACGTCAAAGTCGTCGTACTCAGCCGGCTTGGGCGGGCGTAGGCTCAGCGGGTTCATGCCAGCCGCCGCGGCGCGCGCCTCGCTATTGCTGCGCCGGAGGTAGTCGTCCGCCCCGTCGGGCGACAGGTTGAGGGCCACGCTAAGCCTGGCCGCGCTGCACGCCCACTGGCCCACAAAGGCCGCGTTCGCGGTCTCCTCCATGGACATCATCCCGAAGCCGCCTAGTGTCAGCGGCAGGAAGAACCGGGTGCGCGCAGTGTTGTCTAGCGGAGTGCCACTCTCACCCCGGATGTTGCAGAGGCGGAGGAAGTAGCCGAAGGTGGCGTCGTCGAACTTGCGGCACACGCCCCGGATGGCACGGGGGTCGTGCCCACGGATGAGGTGCGAGGCGCCCGGGCATATGCCCGCGCGGATGAGCGTCGCGAGCGCCTGCGCGGAGTTAAAGTGGGGCGCGCGCCGCTCTTGCTTGGCGATGGCCAGGTCGCCCAGCTTCTCCAGCAGCCCGTCCACGACGTCGGACGTGTGGCTGGCCTTGAACTCGTCGGACCCGACGGCGATGCCACCCACTACGGCGCCCTTCCGCGAGACGCAATTGGCCGGGACGCCCAGCGCAGCCGTCAGCGCGTCGACGTCAACGCTCGCACCGTCTGGCACGTAGAGCTTGACTTTGTCGTTGCGCACGTGCTGGCAGTTGACTCGCTGGAGCTCGTCGCGGAAGAAGGCGTACGCGCCCGCAAGGGCCGCGACCTGGTCTGGGGTCGCGGCGTCCGCGATGAAGCTGGGGTCGTCCGCGTAGTTGAACACAATGACACCTGGGAAGCGTTCCTCGACGGCGTCGAGGATCGGGCGGTACGCGAGGTCGTGCAGGAACGAGAACCACGGGTCACCCTGGCGTCCGCCCTCTTCGGCTGAGATCGTGTACTCGGAGCCGTCGTTGCTGCGGAACTTGACGTCGTTGGGCTGGCCGTACATGAGGGTGATGAGGGGCCAAATCGCCTTGAGTTGGGGCATTTCCTTGATGACGTCGAAGAGCCGTTTGCGCGACAGCGTGTTGAACGCGTTGCCCACGTCGGCCTGGAGGAGCACTGCGCTCCCCCCGGGCCGCTGAAGCGCCGCCGCGACCGCCCAGGCGTACGTGGTGGAGCCGCCCGGGACCGCGTACGTGAACGAGTGGGGCCCGAGCGCGTCGCTGATGATGTTGGCGGCGCCCGCCGCGTTGTGCGTGAGCAGCTGGGCGCACTTGAGCAGCGTCTCGCCCATGGCGATCGGCCGGACGCCACCATTGCCCTTGTCGAACGCGATGCCCGCGCACACGTTGATGAGCATGAGGAGCTCGGGCGAGGCGTGGTTGTCGGCCAGGTGTTGGACCATGATGAGGAGCTTGGCCCCCACGTCTGCGTTGCAGGCAGCGATGTCCCGCAGGCGGCGGTACGTGGCGCCCGAGACGCCCGGGGCGATGT
Source organism: Verrucomicrobiota bacterium (assembly GCA_037134835.1). Taxonomy (GTDB): domain Bacteria; phylum Verrucomicrobiota; class Verrucomicrobiia; order Opitutales; family Opitutaceae; genus CAIYUN01. Next base: position 259 of record JBAXLL010000287.1, on the reverse strand, counting down.
GCTCCCTGGCTTTCTTGGAGAGGAGGGCGCAGAGGTCCTTGTACTCGAGGCGCGGCACGTGCTCCAGGACCTCGTCTTCAGTCAGCTCTAGCATCGACGCGTACGAGTCTGGCCCCTTGCCGGGGTAGGCGCGGGGGTGGAGCTCGTCCAGCTTCTGCTTCACGTCATCGTTGAGGGGGCACACAGAGCTACGGGACAGCTGGCGGGACGCCTTGCCGACGAGCCCCGCGCTGGCCAGCTCCAACACCTTCCGGAGGTT
>JBAXLL010000286.1:0-2861 GCA_037134835.1 Verrucomicrobiota bacterium | reverse complement strand
CGTCGGCATCATAGCGGATGCGGCGCTCGCGGGCGAAGACCCCAAGCTCGGCGGCGGTGAGGTTGGCGCGCTCGGGCAGGCCCAGCACGAGGACCTCGAGGGCGTTGAGGGCGCGGCGGAGATCACCATCACAGAGTACTGCGAGGTCGGAAAGAATTTTGTCGGCGGCGGTAACACCGCGCGCACCTAGTCCCCGCTCCGTATCCGTCAGCGCCAGCTTCAGCACGGCGATGATCTGCGCGGGGGCAAGCGGGTCGAGGCGGAAGAGGTGGCTGCGCGAGAGAAGCGGCGGGTTGACGTAAAAGCCCGGGTTGTGCGTGGTCGCACCAATGAGGCGGACATTGCCCTCCTCCACGTCGGGGAGGAGCAGGTCCTGCTGCGTTTTGTTGAAGCGGTGGAGCTCGTCAATGAAGAGAATCGTCGCGGCCTCGGGCCGACGGCGCGCGGCGGCGAGGATTTCCCGCAGTTCGGCGACGTTGGACATGACGGCGTTGACCCGCACAAAGCGGCTGCCGGTCTCGCGGGCGATAGCCTCGGCGATGGACGTTTTGCCGCTGCCGGGCGGACCGTAGAAAAGCAGCGAGCCGAAACGATTTTGCGCTACGAGCCGCGGAAGCAATGAGCCGGGCTTGAGGATGTGTTCCTGCCCGACGACTTCCCCCAAGCTGCGCGGACGCATCCGTGCGGCAAGCGGTTGCGCCGCACGCGCGGCGGCGGAAGCCAGCACGGGCGGCACGGCATCGTCGCCGAAAAAGTCAGGCTGGTCGGGATCGGACATGGGGAAATTGATCACGAATTACATGGATGGGCATGGATGAATTCAAAACCTATCCGCGACCGATAATTAGCGTGGATTCGCATCCCTTCGCGGTTTCAAACTTCCGGGCATGCTCAGCCGCAGCCTCCGTTATCGCGCCCCGTTGCTGTGGCTCGTGCTGCCGCTGATGGCCGGACTGGCGGCAGGGCGGATGGGCGATCTAACCGAGCCACGTGTGCTGCTCGCCGGTGCGGTGGTTGCCGCGTTGGTGGCGCTGGCCGCGGCGTGGCGCGCACCCCGTGCGTGGGCGGTACCGCTGGTGGTGGCGATGTTTTTGGCGGGCGCCGCCAGCCAGGCGCTGCACGAGCGGCGGCTGCCGGAGCGGGAGGCCCTGCCGCCGCGCGAGGCGAAGCTTACGCTGCGGATCGACCGGGTGTTTGCCCCGTCCGGACCGGACCGGGCGAGCGGGCTCGCCACGATCACCGCCACAGAAATGCATCTGGGCGACCTGCGGAGACAGAGGATTTATTTCTCCATCGCGGTGCGCAAAGGTGACAAGCCGCCGGTGCGTTCGGGCGTTGTCTCGGTGCTCGGCGTCATCGCGCCTGTGTCGCGCGACCCGCCGCCTGACACGTTTGAAAGCTACCTTGCCAATGCCGGGCTGGGTTTCCGTCTGTCGCGCGGGCGGATGCTCGCGGTGGAGCGGCCGGCTTTGGCCTACTATCAGTTTTGCGAACGACTCGCCGCCCGGATGAACGCGTTGCTCAGCGCCGGGCTTGAGGACCGTCCCGAGATCGCGGCGGTCTACCGCGCGATGATGCTGGGGCAGAAACACGAGCTGTCCGAAGAACAGCACCAGCTGTTCATGCATAGCGGCACGATGCACCTCTTTGCGATCAACGGGCTGCACATCGGCGTCGTCGCGCTGGCTCTGCATTTCCTGCTGGCGCTCCTGCGCTGCCCGCGTTTGCCGTCGAGCTTGCTCGTGCTCGCCGTGCTCTGGCTCGACGTGGACACGACTGGGGCCAGCCCGTCGGCCGTGCGGGCATTTCTGATGGTGGCGATGCTGGAGGCCTCGTGGGGACTCCGGCGACCAGTCAACCCGCTGGCGGCGCTGGCGGCGGCGGCAGCGTTGGTGCTGGTGTTTGATCCGCTGGATTTTTTCAGCGCGAGTTTTCAGATGTCACATTGCGTGGTGACGGCGATCGTGGTGTTCGGCCTGCCGCTGGCAGAGTGGATGAAAGCCCGCTGGCCGGCATTTCCGGATCTGCCGCAGGTGACTTGGGCCTGGCATCATCGGGCGCGGGCGTGGGCACGGCGCCGGTTTTTCGACACACTGAGCATCGGCTGCTCCGCCACCCTCGTCAGCGCGCTGAGCGGAGTGGAGTTTTTCAGCGTGTTCGCAACGGGCGCGTTGGTGGCAAATCTCGTGCTCGTGCCGCTGGCGTCGGTGGTGATCATGGCGGGCTTTGCGTCGCTCGTCCTCGGCCTCAGCTCCATCAGTTGGGCGGGACGGCTGTGCAACGAGGCGGCCGGTGTGCTGCTGCGGTTGATTGACTGGCTCATCCGCCTAGACACAAACGTGCCAGGTTCATCATGGACGGCGCATTTCCGCGCTGGGTGGATCGGACCGGCGTCACTGGTCGCGCTGGTCGCAGCGCTGCTCTCCGGCTATGCGTGGGGCTGGCGCAAGGAGCGCGGCGGATTCTGGCCGCCGGTCGTGGTGGTAGTGGTGACGCTGGCCCTGGGAGTGAATTTTGGCTGAACCCCGAACCTCGACCAACACGACCCCCGCGACTGAAATCGATGGTTTGCCATTGCCGATTTATCCGCCAGCCTTCGACCCATGAAAAGCGCCTACGATCTAGCCATGGAACGCCTCGCCAAGTCCGACCCCACCACAGGCGTCGCACTCACGCCGGCAAAAAAGGCCCGGCTCGCCGAACTGGACGCCATCTACAAGGGCAAGATCGCCGAGCGGGAAATTTTCCTGAAGCAGAAGCTCAACGAGGCGCGGGCGGCGGGCAAGGCGGAGGAGATGGAAAAAATCCGCACGCAAATGGCTGGCGAACGTCTGCGGCTCGAGGAGGAGCGCGACGAAGAG
>JBAXLL010000285.1:0-2868 GCA_037134835.1 Verrucomicrobiota bacterium | reverse complement strand
GCGGCACACGGCGGCGAAGTAGATGCGGTCGCGCACCTCGTCCTCGCTCCAGCCGAGTGCTCCGTGAAACCACTTGAAGAGTGTTTTGCCGGCGGTCCAGGCAAAGGGGCGTCCGAGCTTGGGCTCCTTGTCGCCGGGCGCCTGTCCGACCAGCAGAATGCGCGACGCGACGGCGCGACCGACGACGACGGGCTGGTGCATGCGTGGGCAGCGGTGGCACGCGCGGAGCGCGGTGAGGTGTTGTTCGACGGCTGAAGGTGTCGCGGGCGGAGGGGAGGAATGTTTAGCCACGGATGGGGCGGGTGAGCCGCAGGAAGTGTTCGAGCGCAGAGTTTTTGGAACGTCACCCAGCGTCACGCAACGTTCATCCCCTGGCAGCATTTTCAATCCTGGGCTTTCGTATCATGGCCGCCCGCGCCCGCCGTAGCCGCTCCAGCCACCACCTTGGTTTTGGCGCGGGCGCGGTCCACCGTGACCGCCACCCGGGCGGCCACCGCCGCTTTGGCGACCGCCACCGCCGCGTTGTTGCTGCGGGGGTTTGGGCGGGCCGGCGACGATGGGCTGATAGGAAAAGCCCTCGAGCTTCAGCTCGGGGATCTTCTGGCCGATGAACCGTTGGATGTCGCGGATGTCCCCGGCATTTTCCGGCGTGACGAGCGTGAAGGCGTCGCCGACGGCCTGCGCGCGGCCCGTGCGGCCGATGCGGTGAACGTAATCCTCCGGTTTCTCCGGCACATCGTAGTTGATGACGTGCGAGATGCCGGCGACATCAATGCCACGCGCGGCGATGTCCGTGGCGACCATCACCTCGTATTTGCCGCTCTTGAAGCCGGCGAGCGCCTCGATGCGCTGGTTTTGCGAGCGGTTGGCGTGGAGGACGGCGACGGAATGGTTGGCCGCCTTGAGCCGGCGCGCGATCTTGTCGGCGCCATGCTTGGTGCGGGAGAACACGAGCACGCTGTCGAAGTCGGTCTTGGCGAGCAGCGCTTCGAGCAGCTCAAATTTTTGCGTGGCGGCCACGGGGTAGAGCGCGTGGTTCACGGACTCGTTGACGGAGCGGTTGATCCCGACCTCAACCCGCGTGGGATTGCGGAGTGCAAAGGTGGCGATGGCGGCGATCTCGGGCGGAACCGTGGCGGAGAAAAACAGCGTCTGCCGCTCGCGCGGACAGCGGCCGATGATGTCCTTCACCACGGGCAGGAACCCCATGTCGAGCATGCGGTCCACCTCATCAAGGACGAGGATGGTGATGTCGCGGAGGCTGATCTCGCCGGTCTTGAGGTAGTCCATCAGGCGGCCGGGCGTGGCGGCGATAATGTCCACGCCGCGCTTGAGCTCCTGGCGTTGGATGCCATAGCCGACGCCGCCGAAGATGGCGACGGTGCGAAGGTCGGTAAAGCGGGCAAAGTCACGGAACGCCGTCTCGACCTGGGCGGCGAGTTCGCGCGTCGGCTCGAGAATGAGTACGCGCGGGCGCAGTTGGTGCGGGCCGAGGCGGGTCAGAATGGGGAGGGCAAACGCCGCGGTCTTGCCGGTGCCGGTCTGGGCGGAGCCGATGAGGTCGCCGCCACCGAGGACCACGGGGATGGCGCGGAGCTGGATGGGCGTTGGGTCGGTGTAGCCGGCGGCTTGCACGCCGCGAAGGACGGGCTCGGAAAGATGGAGAGATTTGAAAGGCATAAATTTTTTCGGACGAGGACTGAGTCAGAAGCCGTGGCTTCCGAAGCATAAAAAGAAAAGGGACGGCACCCCAAAGGAGCGCCGTCCCTCGAAATCAGGTTGCGAAGCGATCAGTAACGATCGCCGCCACCGCCGCCGCCACGGTCGCCGCGATAACCGCCGCCACCGCCGCCGCCGCGATAACCGCCGCCGCCGCCACCGCCGCCGCCACGGTAACCGCCGCCGCCGCCGCCACCGAAGCCGCCGGCCGGGCGATCTTCCTTGGGACGGGCCTCATTGACGGTGAGGGCACGGCCACCGAGATCGGTGCCGTTCATTTTCTCTGCCGCGACCTTGGCTTCCTCGGCTGTGCCCATCGTGATGAAGGCAAAGCCGCGGGGACGGCCGGTCATTTTGTCGAAGGCCACGTAAACGTCGGTAACGCTACCGAACGCGGCGAAGGCCGAGCGGAGCTCGTCTTCGGTGGTCTTGAAGGAGAGGTTTCCAACGTAAAGTTTGGAATTGCTCATGATATGTGATGATTCGTCGAATCCCGTCTGCTGCCAGTCTGTTCCCGAATGCCGGGTTTCAAATCATCCCAGGAGCTGCCTCCCACTGACGACCCACCAGTGCCTGTCACCTAACGTTGCTCTGACGATAAGCAGCCACTAAAACGACAGTCCGGTCGCGATGCAAGGGTAATTTTGGGGTAGGAAGCGAGGGCGGTGGGGCAGGGCATGTTGGCGGTCGGAGCACAGGGGTGTCGCCCCGGCCACCGGGGGCGCATCTCAGTTTCTTGCAACCGCCCTTGCGCGCCGCGCCGTAGCACGGTCTGTCGGCTGACCGTGCTGCACGCAAACGCGGTCAGGCTGACCGCGCTACGAGCAGACCGCCGACCCAGCCGCAAGAAACTGGGATGCGCCCGACAGCTGGTTGATCGCGCCTCGGTGATTGACCCGCAGCCCGATGCGGCTTTCAACCTCCACCCTCCATCTTCCAGCCCAATGAGCCTTCCTCTCAAACCTGCCGCCGCCTGCGCCTTCGACCAACTCTCGCTTGGCGAGATCATGCTCCGCCTTGATCCTGGCGAGGGCCGCATCCGCACGGCGCGCGAATTCAAAGCATGGGAGGGTGGTAGCGAATACAACACCTCGCGTGGCCTGCGCAAATGCTTCGGCCTGAAGACCGCCGTCTGCACCGCCTTTGTGG